>JBKJXM010000269.1:0-10222 GCA_046716305.1 Candidatus Eiseniibacteriota bacterium | reverse complement strand
CGCTCCACGATGAAGTGCGCGCCGTCGGGAGAGGGAATGACCGAGGCGTAGAGGTCCGGCTTCGCGAACGGCGTGATCGCGCCGGTGCCCGCGTCCACGAACGCGAACGAGGAGGTCATGAAGTAGTCGAACAGCTCCTCGTCGTGCGCGTTCTCGAGCACGTCGCGGCGCTCGTACGTGCTTCCGATGCCGCGCTTCCCGGATGCCTCCTGCACGTCGGGGCCCGGCGGCACGGACGGCGTCGGGGGCGGCGCGCCGCGATTCGCCGGCACCAGCCTCACGAGGAGGGTCTTCTGGTCCGGCATCCAGGAGTAGCCCGTTCCGAGGGTCCCGTTCATACGGACGCCGGGAATCCTCCGCGCCGAGGCCTTCGCCATGTCCAGCACCCAGAGCTCCAGGCTCTCCTTCGCGGTGTTGGTGAACGCCGCCCACTTGCCGTCCGCTGTCCACCAGGGACTTCCGATCCGGGCGCTGTCGGGGAGCGCGACGCGGTGCTCGCTCCCGTCGGCGAGGCGCTTCAGCGTGAGCCCGGTCCAGTAGGGGGCGCGGTGGGGGCCGTTCGTGATCGGGTTCACCCGCATGCCGGCCAGCTTGAGCTTCGGCTCGGCGAGATCCGCGAGAGGCGGGTAGCCGTCTTTGGGCGCGATCATCAGCGCGTCGCGCGCCGGACTCAGCCATACGGTCGGAAGGGACGGCGCCTCGAGGATCCGCACCACCGCTTCGGAAGGCTTGTGGTAGTAGGACTCCTGGGCGGCGGCGGGGGCGGCGGCCACCAGCCCGGCAGCCAGGAGCAGCTCGGCCGCGAGGAACAACCTCACGACTTCTTCCGGGCGATGAGGGCGATGTTGTTGGCGAAGTCGCACCCCAGTATTTTCCGCTTCACGTAGCTCACGATCAAGGACCGTGCGGCCGCGACCGGCCCTTCGCGCTCCGGCCCCAGCACCACGCGGAACCCCTCCACCTCCATCCCCTCGCAGACGAAATACGCCCACAGATCGGGCAGGTTGTACGTGTGCACGTGGGTCATGTCCCAGGACCGCGGGTCGGGGAGATACAAGGCGTTCGGCGTCTGGAGCACCAGGGTGCCTCTCGGGGAGAGGAGGGCGGTCATCCGCTGGAGCAGCGCGACGCCGTCCTCCAATGAGAGGTGCTCCAGAGTGTCGAGGCAGACGACGGCGCCGTAGGTGCGGGTGACCTCCGCGAGGTCGCGGTAGGTGTAGCGCCCCTCGGCGCCGATGTCCTGCGTGTGGTACTCGCCGCGGAATCCCGCCGCCTGGACCTTCCGCATCACGCGGAGATCGCCGGCGCCCACGTCCAAGAGGGACGTGGCGCCGCGCACGGCGTCGAAGTAGACGCGCTCGATATCGCAGAGGCCGTCCGTCTCCCACCACCGCCGCACCGGAAACTCGGGCCGGGAGCGCCGGAGCAGCTCCTTCCGCTTCCAGTAGGTCTGGTACGCCGGGTGGCCGGACATGGGTGCGCTACTCCTTCAACACCTTCGCGAATTCCTCGGTGAGCGCGGGCACCACCCGGTAGAGATCCCCGACGATGCCGTACGAGGCGAGCTTGAAGATCGGGGCTTCCTTGTCCTTGTTGATCGCGACGATCGTGCGCGAGGAGGACATCCCCGCGAGGTGCTGGATGGCGCCCGAGATCCCGATGGCGAAGTAGAGGGTGGGGTTCACCACTTTTCCGGTTTGGCCGACCTGGTAGCTGTGGTCGATCCATCCGGCGTCCACCGCGGCGCGCGAAGCGCCCAGGGTGGCGCCGAGCACCTTGGTGAGCTTCCGCAACAGCTCGAAATTTTCGGGCCCGCCCATGGCGCGCCCGCCGCTCACGATGATGTTGGCCTCGGTCAGGTCGGCCACGCCGCCCTCGGTCGCCTCGAACGCCGTGACCCGGGCGCGCACGCGGACGTCGCCCAGCGCGATCTTCTCCACGGCGGCGCTCCGGCCGGCTTCCGCTTCGGCCGGCTTGTACGTGTTCGGCCGCACCGACGCGATCTGGGGGCGGGCGCGGCCAAAAGCCACCTGGGCGAACGCCTTGCCCGCGAAGACCGGCCGCCGCGCGATCAGCCCGCCGTCCTTCCATTCGAAACCCACGCAGTCGGAGGCGACCCCCGCGCCCAGGCGCGCCGCCGTGCGCGGAGCGAGGTCCTTGCCCTGGCCCGTCGCGCCGAAGAAGAGCACCTCCGGCCCCAGCGCCTCGACCGCGCGCTTCACTGCCTCGGCGTAGGCCTCGGGCGCGTAGCGCTCGAGTGCCGCGCCCTCGACGTGGACCACACGGTCGGCACCGTGCTGCGCCAGACGCTCGGCCTCGCCCGCGTTCACGGGCCCGATCAGAACGGCACCCACCGCGCCCACCGAGCCGCCGGCGGCGCCGGCCAACCGGCGCGCCTCGGCCAGCATCTCGAGCGCGATCTTCCGGACCGCGCCGCCCTTCGTCTCGGCGACGACCGCGACCTTCACCGGAGCCGCCACTAGATCACCTTCGCTTCTTCGCGCAGCAGCCGGACCAGCTCGCGCGCTGTGTCGGCCGGCTCGCCTTCGAGAATCTTCCCCGCCGAGCGCGTCGGGGGCAGGGAGAACTCCACGAAGCGCACGCCGGCGGCGTCGGGACCGACGGACGCGGGCTCCACACCCAGGTCGGCAAGCCCCCACTCGGGGATGACCTTCTTCTTCACGGCCATGATCCCGTTGAGCGAGGCATAGCGCGGCTCGTTCAGCCCCTTCTGTGCGGTGATCACGGCGGGCAGCTCGAACTCGACGGTCTCGACGCCTCCCTCGACCTCGCGCTTCGCCGTGCCCTTCTTCGCCGCCGGGTCCACCTTCAGATCCACGACCACCGAGACGTGCGGCAGGTCGAGCCGCTCGGCGAGCATGACGCCCGCCTGCGACCAGTCGTAGTCCACTCCCTGCTTTCCGGTGAGGATCAGGTCGAAGCCGATTTTCCGCGCGGCCGCGGCGAGCACGGTGGAGACGCACGACGGATCCCAGAGCGCGACGCCGTCGCCCTTCAGATGCACGCCCTCGTCCGCGCCGAGAGAAAGCCCGTACTTGATCGTGTCCTTGACGCGGTCGGGGCCCAGGCTCGCCACGGATACCTTGCCGGCGCCCAGCTTCTCGCGGATCCGGAGCGCCTCTTCGATGGCGAACTCGTCGTACGGATTGACGACCCACTTCACGCTGGAAGTGTCCACCTGCCCGTCCTTGATCTGGATGCGGGTCTCGGTGTCGGGCACCTGCTTCACGAAGACGAGGAGATTCAGATGGTCCTCCAGAATTGGATTCGAATGGTGAGCCGGGCAGTATAGTACGATGCCTCCCATGGTGGAAGAGCCCGGGGCGCGCGCGCGCCATCCGTTTCTAAAGCGGCTGGAGCAGGGAACCCTGCTGGCCGACGGCGCGATGGGGACCCTTCTCTACGACAAGGGAATCCCCTTCGACCGCTCCTTCGACGCGCTCAATCTCACCGATCCCGCCTTGATCCAGTCGGTCCACCGCGAGTACATCCGCGCGGGCGCCGACGTGATCGAGACGAATACGTTCGGCGCGAACCGCTTTCGCCTGGCCGCGCACGGCGTGACGGACTCGGCGCGGCAGGTGAACCGCGCGGGCGCCCAGGTGGCGCGGAACGCGCGCGAGGAGGTGGGGGAGCCGGTCTTCGTGGCGGGAGCGATCGGACCTCTGGGGAAACCGGTCGCGCCGCTGGGGACCATCCCCAAAGGGGAAGCGCTCGAGGCCTACCGCGAGCAGGCCGAGGGGCTGGTCGAGGGCGGCGTCGATCTCATCCTGGTGGAAACGCAGACGGACCTGAACGAGGCGCTGCTCGCCGTCGAGGCCGTGCGCTCGGTCACGGCGGATCTCCCGCTGGTCGTCGAGATGACCTACACCGAAGACGGCCGCACCCTCCACGGCACCTATCCCGAAGACGTCGTGCGCGCGCTCGCGGGGAAGGCGGTGGACGTGATCGGCGCCAACTGCAGCGTGGGGCCGAACGAGCTGCTCGAGATCGTCGGCCGCTACCGGCGGAAAACCGAGCGCCCCATCGCCGTCATGCCGAACGCGGGCATGCCGCGGCTGGTCAACGGGCGCTTCATCTATCTCTCCTCGCCCGAGTACTTCGCCGAGTACGCGGTCCGTTTTGCCGATGCCGGCGCACGGCTGATAGGAGGATGCTGCGGCACGACGCCCCTGCACATCCGGAGGATGCGCGAGGCGCTGGCGCGCCGGCCCGCGGGCGGGAAGGGGCGCGACGGCACCGCACCCGCACCGGCACCCGCTCCCGCCCAGGCACCGTCCACCGTCGAAGAGGCGCCGCCCCCGACCGACCCGACGCAGCGCTCGGGGCTGGCCGCGAAGCTGGCCCGGCGCGAATTCGTGGTGAGCGTGGAGGTGGATCCGCCGCGAGGCATCCGGCCGCGGAAGATGATCGAGGGGGCGATCCTCTTGAAGACGGCGGGCGTCGACACGATCAACGTGGCCGACAGCCCGATGGCGCGCGTCCGCATGTCCTCGATCGCGCTCGCGACCATGATCGAGAGCCGCGTGGGGATCGAGACGATCCTCCACTTCACCTGCCGCGACCGGAATCTCATGGGGATCCAGTCGGACTTGATGGGCGCGCACGCGCTCGGCATCCGGAACATCCTGGCCTTGACGGGCGACCCGCCGCGCGCGGGCGATTACCCCAACGCGACCGCCGTCTTCGACGTTGATTCGGTCGGGCTGATCGGCATCCTCCGGAAGCTGAATGCGGGGATGGACCTGGGCGGCAACTCGATCGGGGAGGCGACGCGGTTCGTGATCGGCTGCGCCGTGAATCCAACCGCCGAGGATCTCCCCGCGGAGATCACGCGCTTCCGATCGAAGGTGGAGGCGGGCGCCGAATTCGCGATGACGCAGCCGCTTTACGAGCTGGCCACGCTTACTCGATTCTTGAAGGCCGTCGGCACGCCGCGAATCCCGATTCTGCTCGGACTGCTGCCGCTCCAGAGCCACCGCCACGCCGAGTTCCTGCACAACGAGGTGCCAGGGATCGTGATTCCCGAGCCCGCGCGGAAGGCGATGCGCGACGCCGGCGATCGCGGGATCGACGTCGGCATCGAGATGTGCCTGGATCTCCTGGTGGAAGCCCGCGCGCTCGTGGAAGGGGCCTATCTCATGCCGTCGTTCGGCCGCTACGAGGTGGTCGCGCGCGTCGTGGAGGCGGTGGTTCCGGGGGCCCGGGCCTGACGCCGCCCCGCCGGGGCAATCCTCTTGTTGTGCAAGCACTTCGGTGTTACCATGGAGATCACGAAGGCACAGTCCGCTTGCGAGAGTGGCGGAACTGGCAGACGCGCAGGACTTAGGATCCTGTGAGGAAACTCGTGGGGGTTCAACTCCCCCCTCTCGCACCAGTTAACCCGTGAGGGGCACGGAATTGAGGGTCGAGGTTCGGGACAGCGGCGTCTGGGAGAAGACGCTGACCATCGAGGTGCCGGCCGAAGAGCTGGACGCCGATTTCGAGGCGGTGATCGAGGACTATCGCCGCAAGGCCACCATTCCGGGGTTCCGGAAGGGAAAGGTCCCCCGGAGCGTCCTGGAGCAGCAGTTTGGCCACTCCCTTGAGCACGACGTGCTCGAGCGGGCGGTCAAGCGCTCCTACGAGTCCGCGGTTCGGGAGAACCAGCTAGAGCCCATCACCTACCCCGCCATCGAGAAAATCACGTTCGATCGCGGGAAGCCTCTGACCTACGAGGCCAAGGTCGAGATCAAGCCGGACGTAACCCCAAAAAACTACGACAGTTTGGAGCTGCCGACCCGAGACACCGATGTGCCCGACGAGGCGGTCGAGAAGGCCCTGAAAGACCTCAGGGAGCGGGCGGCGCTGTGGGTGGACGTGGATCGTCCCGCCGCCGAGGCGGACGCTCTCCTGGTCGACTATGGCAGGCTGAACGCCAAGGGAAAGCCCATCCGGAGCTCGGAGCAGAAGGACGCGCAGATCGAGCTTTCGGGCGCCGGCCTCCTGCCCGCCTTCAAGGAGCACCTGGTCGGGAAGAAGGCGGGCGACCACGTCACGTTCGACGTGCAGTATCCCGACGAGTTCGGGAACGAGGAGCTGCGGGGCAAGAACGTGACGTTCTCGGTCCGGGTGAAGGGGGTCCGAGAGCGCCGCCTGCGCGAGCTGGATGACCAGCTCGCGGTCGAATTGGCCGGGATGCGCGATTTGGCCGAGCTTCGCGCGCGGATTCGGCTCAATATGGAGGGAGAGGCGCGCCTCGCCCTCCAGCGCGACCAGGACGAGGCCCTGGTGGATCAGCTCATCGAGAAGAACCCGTTCGAGCTGCCGGAAACGATGGTGGCCGAGTATCTGGATGAGCTGCTCCAGCGTCTAAACCGCGAGGGCCGGGAGCTTACCGAGGATGATGCGGGACGCTTCCGCGCCGAATACCGACCCCACGCGGAGCGACGGCTGAAGCGGGACATCCTGCTGGATGCGCTGGTGCGCGCCGAGGCGGTGCAGGTGGCCGCCGAGGAGATCGACCAGGCGCTCCGGACCGCCGCCGAGGGGGAGCTGAACGCGACCGAGACGGAGCGGCTTCTGCGCCACGAAGGGCAGCGGGAGCGGATCCGGGGTCACATCGCCGAACGGAAGGTGCTGGGGCTCTTGCGCGAGAAGGCGCGCCCCAAATCGCTGATCGTAACGCCTTAAGATGACGCGAGTTTTTCCCGATGTGTGGAGCATCAGCCAGTAAGGTTCCAGGGGCAGCCAGGGGAGGTAATCGGAATGGGGTTGGTACCCATGGTGGTGGAGCAGAGCGGGCGCGGGGAGAGGGCCTACGATATCTTTTCCCGGCTGCTCAAGGATCGAATCGTCTTCATCGGGACGCCGATCGACGACGTCATCGCGAATCTGGTCATCGCGCAGCTCCTGTTCCTCGAGTCCGAGGATCCGGACCGCGACGTGAACCTCTACATCAACTCGCCGGGCGGCGTGGTTTCGGCGGGGCTGGCCATCTACGACACCATGCAGTTCATCAAGCCGGACGTGGCGACGATCTGCATGGGGCAGGCGGCCAGCATGGCGGCGCTCCTCCTGGCGGCCGGCGCGCACGGCAAGCGCTCGGCGCTGCCGCATTCGCGCATCATGATCCACCAGCCGCTGGGAGGCAGCCAGGGGCAGGCCACGGACATCGAGATTTATACGAAGGAAATTCTGACGCTGCGCACCGAGCTGAACAAGATCCTGGTCCGGCACACCGAGCAGCCTCTGCCGAAGATCGAGAAGGACACCGACCGGAATTTCTTCATGTCGGCGGAGGAGGCGAAGGCGTACGGAATCGTGGACAAGGTGATCTCGAAGATAGACCTCATGAAGGAGAAACGACCCGAGCCGGTGCCTGTCGGCTGATCGAGCTCGCGAGGCCTAGACCATGAAAAAGCGCGTCCATTCGCCGCACCCCATCCGCTGCAGCTTCTGCGGCCGCGGTCAGGACGAGGTAAGCCGCCTCGTCTCCGGCCCGTCCGTCTACATCTGCAGCGAATGCGTCAAGCTGTGCAACGACATCCTCGAAGGCGAAACGGACCACGCGGCGGGCCTCCCCAAGGGGTCGCTCCCGAAGCCGGCCGAGATCAAGAAGGTCCTCGACGACTACGTGGTGGGGCAGGACCGCGCGAAGAAGACGCTCTCGGTCGCCGTCTACAACCACTACAAGCGGATCTACTCCGGCGGCGCGGTCGAGGACGTGGAGCTGGAGAAGTCGAACATCCTCCTGGTCGGGCCCACCGGCACCGGGAAGACGCTTCTCGCCCGCACGCTCGCGCGCATTCTCAAAGTGCCGTTCGCGATCGTCGACGCCACCTGCCTGACCGAGGCGGGTTACGTCGGGGAGGACGTGGAGAACATCCTGGTCCGCCTGCTCCAGGCCACCGACTTCAACGTGGTGAACGCGGAGCACGGGATCGTCTACATCGACGAGCTGGACAAGATCTCGCGCAAGTCCGAGAACCCCTCGATCACGCGCGACGTCTCGGGCGAGGGCGTGCAGCAGGCGCTCCTCAAGATCCTCGAGGGGACCGTCGCCAACGTGCCGCCGCAGGGTGGCCGGAAGCATCCCCAGCAGAAGTACATCGAGGTCAACACCAAGGACATCCTCTTCATCTGCGGCGGGGCGTTCGAGGGGCTGGAGAAGATCGTGGAGCGGCGCGTCAGCCAGAAGTCCATGGGCTTCGGCGCCGACATCAAGAGCCGCAAGGACCGAAACCTGGGCGAGTTCCTCTCGCTCGTCGAGCCGGAGGATCTCCTCCGCTACGGGCTCATCCCCGAGCTGGTGGGGCGTCTCCCGGTGATCGGCGCGCTCGATTCCTTGAGCAAGGCCTCGCTGGTCGACATCCTGACCAAGCCGAAGAACGCGATCACCAAGCAGTACCAGAAGTTCTTCGAGATGGAAGGGGTGAAGCTGGAGTTCAGCGAGGACGGGCTCGAGGCGGTGGCGGAGCTGGCTCTCAAGCGGGGCACCGGCGCGCGCGGCCTCCGGGCGGTGCTCGAGGAGTCCATGCTCGACCTCATGTACGAGATCCCCTCACGGCTGGAAGTTGTTGGCTGCACGATCACCCGCGACGTGATCGAAAAGAAAACGCTTCCGATCCTGGCCTTCCGTGGCGACCGCCGGCGGAAGGAAGCATAAGCCGCACCGCTCGGAAGCGGTTCGGCCCCAACAGCATCCAAGTCCGTAGCACCCGAACCCGAACAATTGAACCAAAGGGCCCGCCCTCGGGGCGCGCCCATACCCCGAGAGGTCTGCCATTTCCAGGAAGAAGGAACCCATGATCCGAATCGAGCGTGACGGCGAAGTCTTCGAGATCCGGGACAAGATCCCCCTCCTCCCGCTCCGAGACGTCGTCATTTATCCGTACATGACGATCCCGCTTTTGGTGGGCCGGGTCGCGTCCGTGAACGCGATCGAGGCGGCCGTCCAAAAGGATCGGGTGGTGTTTGTGCTGGCCCAGAAGCGGCCCGAAGTGGCCGATCCCGCGTCCAAGGACCTCTATCGGGTCGGGACCGTCGTGCGCGTGCTCCAGCTCTTCCGTCTTCCGGACGGGACCATGCGCGTGTTGGTCGAAGGGATCTGCCGCGGCCGCGGGAAAAAGTTCTTCACCGAGAAGGAATCGATGTCGGCGTCCGTCGCCATTCTCAAAGATGACGTGAAGCAGGACGCGCAGCTCGAGGCCTTGATCCGGAACGTGCTCGCCTCCTTCAACGACTACGTGCACCTGAACCGGCGCGTGCCGGACGAGGTGCTCGCGACCGCGAACAACATCACCAATCCGGTGCTCCTCTCCTACACCGTGGCCTCGCACCTCCTGCTCAAGGTGGGCGTGAAGCAGCAGATCCTCGAGGAGGACGACCTTCTTGAGCGCTTCCGGCTGCTCTCCAAGACCCTCGCGAGCGAGCTCGAGATCCTCAAGCTGGAGCGGAAGATCGAGGGACAGGTCCGGAGCCAGGTCACGAAGAACCAGAAGGAGTTCTACCTGAACGAGCAGCTCAAGGCGATCCGGAAGGAGCTCGGCTACGCGAACGAGTTCTCGAACGAGGTCGAAGAGCTGACGGTGCAGGTCAAGAAGGCGAAGATGCCGAAGGACGTTCACGAGAAGGCCATGAAGGAATTGGACAAGCTGGGCAAGATGTCCTTCATGTCGCCCGAGGCCACCGTCGTGCGGAACTACATCGACTGGCTGGTCTCGCTGCCGTGGAGCGTACTGACCGCCGACAACGGCGCCATCATGGGGGTCGAGGGGATCCTGAACGATGACCACTACGGCCTGAAGAAGGTGAAGGAGCGCATCCTCGAGTACCTGGCGGTGATGAAGCTGGCCGGGACGCTCAAGGGACCGATCCTATGCTTCGTGGGACCGCCGGGTGTGGGCAAGACCTCGCTCGGGAAGTCGATCGCGCGGGCGCTGGGACGCAAGTTCTCGCGCATGTCGCTGGGCGGCGTTCGGGACGAGGCCGAGATCCGCGGCCACCGGCGCACCTACATCGGTTCCATGCCCGGACGCATCGTGCAGGCCCTCCGGAAGGCGGGCTCGCGCAATCCGGTCATGCTCCTCGACGAGATCGACAAGCTGGGGACCGATTTTCGCGGTGACCCGGCGTCGGCGCTGCTCGAGGTGCTGGATCCGGAGCAGAACCACACCTTCAACGACCACTATCTCGAGGTGGACCTCGACCTCTCGCAGGT
>JBKJXM010000268.1:0-2858 GCA_046716305.1 Candidatus Eiseniibacteriota bacterium | reverse complement strand
CGCCGCGGTCCGCGGTCCGGGGGACACGGGTGGTTTTATTCCACTGGGGTCGAGGCGGTCTCGGCGGGGCGCGGGGCGCCGGGCGCGCCTTCCACCTTGGCCAGCTCCGCCTTGGCCGCTTCCTCGGCGGCGCGCGGCGATTCCTTGGGCGCGAGCACCGTGAGATGACGGAGCACGCTCTCGTTCAGCCGGAACCGGCGATCCATCTCCGCGATCAGGGTCGCCGGGCTCTTGTGCTTCACGTGAATGTACGTTCCGTCCCGGCGCTTCCGGATGTTGTACGCGAGCTTCTTCTTGCCCCAGCGCTGGACTTCGACCACTTCGCCGCCCGCTTGCGCGATCGGCTGGGTCACGCGCTCCACTTCTTCGTTGATCCGCGCCTCCTCGAGGCCCGGATCGTAGATCACCGTCGTTTCGTAGAGTTTCATCGTTCCCTCATGGCTCAACCGGATCGAGCACGTACCGGTTCCACCGGTTCATGGCATGCGTGAGCCCTTCCGAGGCCGCGTCGAACGCGGCCTGGGCCGCCGCCTCGATCACGCGCGGCAGCACGGCCTGCTCCTCTATAAGAAACGGCTCGAGAACGTATTCCTTGAGCCGATCCGATGATGGGGCCGGTCCGACCCCGATCCGAAGCCTCGGGAAGGCGTCCGTCCCGGCGGACTGGGCGATGGATTCCATCCCCTGGTGTCCGGCCGTGCCTCCCCGCGACTTGAGCCGGAGCGCGCCCAGCGGCAGATACACCTCGTCGGACACCACGAGGATCTCCCCCGCCACCCGCCCTTCCGCGAGCAGGGCCTGGAACGCGTCCCCGCTCCGATTCATGAAGCGCTCGGGCTTGACCAGCGTCACCACGTGCCGGCCCGCGCGGCCCGAGGCCCGCGCCATTCCGGCTTCCCGGGTCCACCCCTGGAGCCTCCCCAGCTTCGCCGCCAGCGCTTCCACCGCCATGAAGCCCGCGTTGTGCCGCGTCGCGGCGTACTCGGCGCCGGGATTGCCGAGGCCCAGGATGACCTTGACCTCGTTAACCTTTCTTGCCTCCTTCCGCCTCGTCTTCCTCGCCTTCCTCGCCTTCCTTCTTGCCCGACACCAGCTCCGGCTCGGCGACAGCCGCCTCGGCCGGGGCCGCTTCCTCGAGAATCGTCGGCGGCACGACCGTCGCGATGGCCCGGTCGGCCTCCGTCAGGATCGTGACGCGCTCCGCCTTGAGGTCGCTCACGTGCAGCGAATCGCCGATGTTGAGCATCGAGACGTCCGCCTCGAGCTGCGTCGGGATGTCCGTGGGGAGGCACTCGACCTCCACCTCGCGCAGCAGGTGCTCGAGAATGCCGCCGCCGTCCTTGACGCCGGTCGGAATTCCGATCAGCTCGATCGGCACTTCCACCGTGATCTTCTCGGTGAGCGAGATGTGCTGGAGGTCGAGGTGGAGGATGTTGCCCACCACCGGGTCGCGCTGGATCTCGCGGATCAGCGCCTTCCGGTCGGCCGCCGCGGCTCCCGACACCATCAGGTCCACGATCACGTTGGCGCCCGAGGCGCCGTGGATCAGGGTCTCGACTTCCTTCGCGTTGATCGTCAGCGCGATCGGCTGCTCGCCGCGTCCGTAATAGATGGCCGGAACTCGTCCGGCGGCCCGGAGCTTCCGGGCGACGCTCTTTCCGACGCCGCTCCGCTGCTCGCCGGTCAAACTCGAAATGGCCATGTTGTTGCCGCTCCTTGTGTGGTTCGGGCGCCCGCCGAAGCGGCGCGCCGCGTCAGATGAACAGCGAGCTCAGGGACTCCTCGTCGTGGATTCTCCGGATGGCCTCCGCCAGGAGCGGCGCGACCGACAGGACGCGGATCCGGTCCGGCAGGGTCGCCGGGTCGTGCGGGATCGAATCCGTCACGACCAGCTCCTTCACCACCGACCCGGCGATCAATCGCGTGGCGTCCCCGCACAGCACTCCGTGCGTCGCCGCCGCGTAGATGTCCTTCGCGCCGGCTTCCTTGAGCGCCTTCGCCGCCTCGACCAGGGTCGAGCCCGTGCTGACGATGTCGTCGAAGATCACGACGTTCTTCCCGTCGACCTCTCCGATCACGTTCATCATCTCGACGGCGTCCGGACGCGGACGCCGCTTGTCCACGATCGCGAGGCTCGCGGAGAGGCGCTTCGCGTACGCGCGCGCCATCTTCACGCTCCCGATGTCGGGCGCCACCACCACGATGTTCGGGATCTGCCGGCGCAGGTAGTAGTCCACTAGCACCGGCGCCGCGTAGAGGTGGTCGAACGGGATGTCGAAGAACCCCTGAATCTGGGCCGAGTGCAGATCCATGGTCATCACGCGGTCGGCCCCGGCCGTCGTGATGAGATTGGCCACCAGCTTCGCCGTGATCGGCACGCGCGGCTGGTCCTTCCGGTCCTGCCGCTGGAATCCGTAGTACGGGATCACCGCCGTCACCCGGCGCGCCGACGCCCGCCGCACCGCGTCGATCATGATCAGAAGCTCCATCAGATTCGAAGCCGGCGGAAACGTCGGCTGGAACACGAAGATGTCGGAGCCGCGGATGTTCTCGTTGATCTTGACCTGGGCCTCGCCGTCCGCGAATTCATCCACCGTCGCGTCGCCGAGGTCGATCCCGAGGTGCGCGCAGATCGCTTCGGCCAGCGGACAGTTGGCGTTCCCGGAGAAAAGCCGGAGCCCACGGTCGGACCGGCGCGGCTCGCGCCCATCGGGGAGCGGCTTCGACACGGGTAATGCGCGGCGATCAGTGGCCAGCTTGACCGTCATCGGACTCCCCTCCTCCGACCTAAATGAAAATGACCCAAAGCCCGATTGACTCCTGCGTCAATCGGGCCCGAGCGCCGCGCGGCACTCGAC
>JBKJXM010000267.1:0-8551 GCA_046716305.1 Candidatus Eiseniibacteriota bacterium | reverse complement strand
CGCTCAAGGTGGGCGACGTCCTTTCGCTTGCGCGTTCGGCGAAGGCGCCGGTGGAGATCGTCGCGAACGGAACGACGGTCGCCTTCGGCGAATTGATCTCCCTCTACGGACGCGCCGCGGTGCGCGTGGTCTCTGTGGTTCCCACGGGCATCCGCACCGACGGGAGTATGTCCTATTGCGCGAGCTCCTGATCTCCGCCACGGCGCGCGGCGCCGCGGCCGCGCTCCTGGTCGGTTGGTTCGCCCTTCGGCCGCGCCGCGAGTCGGGACACGACAACGACCCCGCGCTTCGCGTCGTCGCGCGGACCCGCGTGGGCGTGGGACGCACGCTCGTGCTGGTGGAAGTGGACGGACGCCGCCTCCTTCTCGGCTCGACCAAGGAGGAGTGGTGCGCGCTCGTGGATCTGGGAAGCGCCGAGCCGATTCCGTCCGACGACTTCTTCGAGGGGATCGAAGAGGAGCTGCTGCGCGCGTCCGGCTCGACGCGCCCTCGCCGCGGTCTGCGGTCCTAGCGGCCAGAAGTTGTGCGGCGCGTTGGCGCCGACGCGACTCTCTGGCCGGCGCCTGAGTGGGGAAAGGGCGCTGGATCGAGAAGCGGCAACAGGTTGGACCCGCGGCATACGAGTTGCACGAAGCATCCGCGAAGCGTCCCGACAACAACACAACTGACTTTCTCCCATCGAGGCAAACCGAACACGCCATGACCGAGATCGAGAGCAAGGCCGACCCCGCGACCGTGCGGCGGAAGCGTCCGACGAAGCGGGCACGCACGCCGCGCGCCGCACGGAAGCCGGTGATCATCCCTCCGGCCATGCGCCCGCGCCGGCGCATCGTCGCCGTGACCAGCGGCAAGGGCGGCGTCGGCAAGACCAACATCGTCACGAATCTGGCGATCGCGCTTTCGCGCCAGGGAATTCGCGTCCTCGTGGTGGACGGCGACCTGGGCCTCGCCAACGTGGACCTGCTCCTCGGCATCGCGCCCCAGTACGACCTGCAGGACGTGATCCTGGGCACCCGGACTCTTTCGGAGGTGGTGCTGGAGGGGCCGGAAGGGATTCGCATCCTCCCCTCGTCGAGCGGCGTGGAGGAGCTGGCGAACCTGGACGAGTACCGCACCGAGGTGCTCATCCGCTCGCTCGCCGAGCTGGAAGGCGACGTGGATCTCATCCTGATCGACTGCCCATCGGGCATCGGACGGAACGCGGTCTCGCTCGCGCAGGTCGCCGATCCGATCCTGGTCATCACCACGCCCGAGCCCACCGCCTTCTCCGACGCTTACGCCATGATCAAGGTGCTGAGCCGCCGGAGCATCAAGTGCGTCCCGACGCTGGTGGTGAACGAGGCCGCGTCCGAGGAAGAGGCGGCCGCGGTCGCGAAGCGCGTCGGCTCGGTGGCGAAGCGCTTCCTGAACCTCGACGTCGAGTACTGGGGAGCCGTCCTCGCGGACGAATCGGTGCCCAAGTCGGTCCTCCGCCAGGAGCCCTTCCTCTCCACCTATCCCTACTCGCCGGCCTCCAACTGCATCTACCAGCTCGCGCGCCGCGTGCTGGGCATGGCTCCGAAAGAGCCGTCGGGACCCGGCCCCCTGACCGTCGTCACGAACGACGAAGTGCCGGAAGAGGTCTGACGTGCGAGCGCTGATCGTCCGCTTGACCGTGATCGCCGCCGCGGTCGCCGGCTTTCTGGCCGGCGTGCTCACCGCGTCGACACGAGCCCCGTGGACGCTGGTGGCTATCCGCACGACCGTGGCCGTCCTCGTGGTCCTCGCGATCGGCGCGGGCACGGGATTGATTCTCATGAGAACCGCGCTCCGCCGCCACTACGAGAAGGACCAGAAGGTCCAGATCTCGCGGCGTGCGCGCGGGAACCGTTAGCTCGGGAGAGGACACATGGCCTTCTCGTCGGTCCTTCACGCCCTTCAGAACCGCCCTCCGCGCTCCAAGAACCGGAAAGAGCGGCAGAAGGAGATCGCGCTCAGCAAGTACGCACCGCTGGTGAAGTACGTGGTGGACCGGCTCGCGCTGCACCTCCCGAAATCGGTGGAGCGGGACGACCTCACGTCGGCCGCGATCATCGGGCTCTTCGACGCGATGGAGAAGTTCGACGCCTCGAAGGGGACCAAGTTCGAGACCTACGCCATCTGGCGAATCCGCGGCGCCATCCTGGACGAGCTGCGCTCGCTGGACTGGGCCTCGCGCTCCATCCGCCGCAAGGCGCGCACCGTCGAGGAGGCCGCCCGCGGCCTCGGACAGAAGCTCGGCCGCGCGGCGACCGAGGAGGAGGTGGCCGACGCGCTGAACCTGAGCACGGCCGAGCTCTCCCGCCTGATGGACGAGGTGCACGGCACGGCGCTCCTCTCGCTCTCCAAGGCGGTCTCCACGGAGGACGACCAGGACTACATCCAGCTCGAAGACATCGTGGACGACCCGACGCAGACCGACGCCCTCGAGGTGATCGAGAGCGAGCAGGCGCGCGAGGTGCTTCTCGAGACCATCGACGGCCTCCCGGAGCAGCAGCGCCTGGTGGTCGCCCTGTACTACTACGAAGAGATGACGCTCAAGGAGATCGGCGAAGCGCTCCACATCTCCGAGTCCCGCGTCTCGCAGATCCACACTCGCGCCGTGAAGACTCTGAAAGCGCGGCTCGCGCGAATCCTTTGATGCCATCCGCCACGATCGGCCGGACCGCGCTTCGACTGGCAGCCGAGCGGACCGTCACGCTTCCAACCTTCCCCGCGGTGGCCTCGCGCCTCATCGAAGAAGTGGCGCGCCCCGACGCGACCTCGGAGGAGATCGGACGCATCCTCTCGTGCGATCCCGCGCTCACGGCCCGCACGCTCAAGCTGGCCAACTCCGACTTCTACGGCTTTCCCCGCAAGGTCGGCTCGGTCGACCTGGCGGTGCTGGTGCTGGGCACGCACACCATCCGCGACCTGGTGCTCACCTCGTCCGTCCTCCAGGCGCTGGGCCGGACGGGGTCCTCCCTCGAGGGGCTGTTGAGCCACTCGATGGCCTGCGGCATCGCCGCGCGGGCGTTGGCCGAACGGGCGAAGTACCGCCTGACCGGCGACGCCTACGCGGCCGGCCTTCTCCACGACGTGGGGAAGGTCGTGCTGCGTCAAGCCGACCCCGAGCGCTTCGATCAGGTTCTGGCCCGTTGCCGCGCGGAGAACGTCGCGGCCGCCGAGGCGGAGCAGGAGCTGTTTGGGTCGGACCACGCCGAGGTGGGCGGATGGCTCGCCGAGCGGTGGGGACTCCCCGCCGACATTGTCGAGGCGATCGCCTGCCATCACCGGCCGGACGCCGCGACGCGGAACCCCGCGCTCGCGTCCCTGGTCCACATCGCCAACTTCCTCGCGCAGCGCGCGGGATACCCCTGGGCGTCCGGAGTGGACGACCGCGGGCCGGACGCGCGCGCCTGGGAGTCGGTCCAGCCGCACGCCGGGCGCGAGGCGCTCGTCCTGGGGCTGGTGGAAGACGTGATCCGCGAGACGGAGCGGGAGAAAGCGCTCTTCGCCGAGTTTCGCCGGTCGCAGGAGGACTGAATGGGATCCGCCGTGAAGGGGACGGGCCGGCCGGTGGAAATCCGGATCCGGTTCGAGCCGGGGTTGGGTTCGGCGCTGTACGCGTCGCTGCACGAGGGTGAGGTGGCGCCGCTCACGGTGTCGCGGATCCTGGGTCGGGGACGCGCGCTGCTCGATTTCCACGGGGTCACGCTGATGGCCCACGGCATACCGGAGTGGAAGGCGGGAGAGACGTTCCGCGTCGTGGTCAAGGAGCTGGGACCGCCGTTGGTGCTCCAGCAGACGGGCGGGGGGCGGGACGAGCGGGGGGCGCGGGTCACGGTCGTGGATTCGGCGGTAGTGCCGGGGTCAGTGCGGTCGGAGGCGCGGGGCGCGCGCGGCTGAGCATTCCAGGGAGGAAGCCATGAAGCAGCGTAACGGTGCGGGTTCCAAGCGGCTGGTCGAGGCCACCGAGCGGTTCATCCGCTCGGAGCAGAAGCTCCTCGAAGTGCTGGGAAGCCGTCGGATCTTGAAGAAGAACGAATGCGATCACTTCGCGCGGGACCTGGCGCTTTCGGCGGCGAAGAAGCGCTCGTCGGACGTGTTCGCCAGCGCGATTTCCATCAATCGGAAGATCATGGCCGTGCTGGGGAAGGGAAAGGGCAGCGATGCGAAGGCCCGCGTCTCGGACGCGGAAGTGCTCGTGGACCTGAGCGAGATCGTTCAGCGGGAGACGTCCCCGCGGGCGTTCGACGCGGCGCTGGAGCAGGTTCGCCGCGCCGTGCCGTTCGAGAACGCGACCCTCTTCGTCCTGGACAAGGACACGCACACCCTCGTCGAAGCCTCCACCGTGGGCGAGCGGATCGATCTGATCGGCCACGTGCGCTTCGACCGGGGGACCGGATTCTCCTCCTGGGTCGCGCAGTCGAGGAAGCCGGTCCTCTTGAACGATCTTCACCGCGAGGGTGGCTCGGAAGCTCCCAGCGTGCGCTCGTTCCTCTCGGTGCCGGTTCTCGTGTCGGGGGATCTGGTTGGCGTCGTCAACCTGAGCCATTCGCGCCCGGGCGCCTTCGACGAGGAGAGCGCGAAGCGGGTGGCGCTCATGATGCTCCCGATCTCGGCCATGGTCACGCGGCTGGTGCTCCTCCGCGAATCCGAGCGGCTCGGCACCACCGACGAGGTGACCACGCTGTTCAACAAGCGCGCGTTCGACCGCTCGCTGGAGAGTGAGATGGGGAAGGCCAAGCGGTACGGCCACAAGCTCTCGGTGGTGGTCCTGGACGTGGGCGGATCGCGGGAGCGCGTCGGCTCGGCCGTCACGACCCAGGTCCTGTCGGACATGGGGCGGGCCCTGAAGCGGGCCGCGCGCGGCACCGACTGCGTCGCGCACTACGGCGTGGACGAGTTCCGGATCCTCCTGCCGCACACCGACACGCCCGAAGCCATGATCGCCGCCCAGCGGCTCCGGTCGCTGGTCGAGAAGCAGGCGACCGCCCGGCGCCGGAAGGTCACGGTGAACATCGGCGTCGCGACGTATCCCGCCGACGCCCAGGACTCGAGCAGCCTGAACACGCGGGCGGAGCGGGCCGTCCTCCAGGCGAAGAAGGCCGAGAAGGCCGCGCCGCCCATCGCGCCGTTCGACGAGGCGGCTGTCCACTAAGCCCGATGCGGAGCCCGATGAAAGCGAAAGCAGCCCCGACCTTCTCGACGCCGACTCCGTCGCCGACGCCGGCCGCGCCTGAAACGAAGGCGCGGATCCTGGTCGTGGACGACGAGGAGCAGGTGGTCCAGATTTTCCAGGACCTCCTGACTCAGCAGGGGTACGAGGTGGTCTCCAGCGACAATGGGGACGACGCCATCACCAAGGTGACGACCGGGAAGTTCGACCTGGTCCTGACCGACATCAACCTGCCCGGCGTGGACGGTCTCGAGGTCGTGCGCGCGACCAAGGCCGCCGACAAGGACACGGTGGTCATCCTGATCACCGGCTACGCCTCCACGACCACCGCGATCGACGCCCTCCGGCAGGGGGCCTACGACTACATCACCAAGCCCTTCGACCTGTGGGAGACCGCCAAGGCGATCGAGCGCGGGCTGGAGAGCCGGAAGCTCACGGTAGAGAACCGGAGCCTGATTACGCAGCTGGAGGAAGCGAACGCCCTGCTACAGCTCCACGAGGAGAGCCTCCGGCGGAAGGTGGAGCGGGCCACGCACCGGCTGAGCCGCCTCTACGAGGCCGGGAAGGCGATGAATCTGAGCCTGAGCCTCCAGTCGACGTGCGACGTCGTGGTGGCCCAGGCGTCGCGCATCACGCACGCGCGCGCTTTCCTCCTCTTCCTGCACGACCAGGCGAGCGACGACTACGAGGGGGGGGCGGCGGCCGGCCTGCCGCCGGAGCGGTGGCAGAAGCTTCGCTACTCGATGGGGATCGGATACCACGGCCAGGTGGTCCAGGACGCCCAGGCGACCATCGTGAGCGACATCGGGGACAAGGTCGGTGTGGAGGAGATTCTCTCGGGCTTGCGGGCCGAGAACGCGCTGATCGTGCCCCTGGTCTCGAACGAGATGGTGATCGGCACGCTGACGGCGATCGACCACGAGGGGGGTTCCGAGTTCAGCACCGAGGACCAGGAGGCCCTGGGCATGCTCGCGAGCCAGGCCACCATCGCCGTCGACAACGCCAATCTCTACGAGCGGACGAAGGAGCTGGACCGTCTGAAGTCGGAGTTCGTCGCGGTCGTGAGCCACGAGGTCCGCACGCCGCTGACCTCGATCAAGGGGTCGCTGGAGCTTCTGGGAGATGACCGGTTCCACAAGCTGCCGGCGCCGCAGCGGGAGCTGTTGGGCATCTGCCAGGCGAACACCGAGCGGCTCATCTCCCTCATCAACGACATCCTGGATTTCTCCAAGCTCGAGTCCTCGCGGCTCTCGTTGAACTTCGAGCGGATGGACGTGGGGCGCGTGCTGATCGAAGCCGTGGAGAACATCCGGAACCTCGCGGCCATGAAGGGCGTGACGCTGGACGTGCGCATCGATCCCAACACGGGCGCGGTGGACGCCGACCCGATGCGCGTGGGCCAGGTGGCGACCAACCTGATCGGCAACGCGATCAAGTTCTCTCCGGAGAAGGGGAGGATCGAGGTCTTCGCCTCGGGCGACTCCGGCACCGTGACCGTGTCGGTGAAGGACTACGGGAAGGGGATCGCGCCGCGCGACATCAGCCGCCTCTTCCAGCGCTTCGCGCAGCTCGACTCCTCGACCACGCGGAAAGCCGGCGGCACGGGCCTCGGGCTGGTCATCTCGAAGGGGATCGTCGAGCAGCACGGCGGAAAGATCTGGGTGGAGTCGGCGCTGGGCGAGGGCTCCACGTTCTGCTTCTCCCTGCCGCGAAAGCGGGACGAAGCGGCGTAGCCCGGCGGCGCGCCGCCCGGGCATAGCCGCCTCGTACTTCCTGCTGTAGGATGCCCCGCACCATGCGCACTATCCTCAGCGTCTTCGGAACCCGGCCCGAGGCGATCAAGATGGCTCCCGTGCTGAAGGCGCTCACGGGCGAGCCGGGGATCCGCTCCCTGGTCTGCGTCACCGCGCAGCACCGCCAGATGCTGGACCAGGTCCTGAGCCTCTTCGGCATCGTCCCCGACCACGATCTCGACCTCATGCGGGAGGGGCAGACCCTCACGGAGATCACGACCGGCGCCCTGACGCGGCTCTCCCCCTACTTCGACGAAGTGAAGCCGGACCTGCTCCTGGTGCAGGGGGACACGACCACCACCATGGCCGCGTCCCTGGCCGCGTTCTACCGGAAGATCCCCGTCGGGCACGTGGAGGCGGGACTTCGCACCCACGACAACCTGTATCCCTATCCCGAAGAGGTCAATCGCCGGATCACCTCGGTGATCGCGTCGCGCCACTTCGCGCCCACGCCGCGGGCGCGGGAGAATCTCCTGCGCGAGGGGGTCTCCGAGGGGGCGATCGTGGTCACGGGGAACACCGTCATCGACGCGCTCCTCGAGGTGGTCGCCATGCAGCCGTCTCGCGTGCCGGAGCTTCCGCTGCGCGGGAAGCGGATCCTCCTCGTCACCGCGCACCGCCGGGAGAACTTCGGGACTCCGATGGAGGAGATCTTCGCCGCGCTATGCGACCTGGCCCAGCGCTACCCGGACGTGGACGTGGTCTACCCCGTGCACCCCAACCCCCACGTGGACGGACCCGCGCGGGCGGCTCTCTCGGGGACGGCCGGGGTCCACCTGATCCCGCCGCTCGAGTACAAAGCCTTCTGCGACCTGATGGCCGCGTCCTACCTGATCCTGACCGACTCGGGCGGGATCCAGGAGGAGGCGCCGTCGCTCCACAAGCCGGTCCTGGTCCTGCGCGACGAGACCGAGCGTCCCGAGGCCATCGAGGCCGGCGTGGTCAAGCTGGTCGGGCCGCATCGGGAGAAGATCGTGGCGGAGGCCGCGCGCCTCCTGGACGACCCAACCGCCTACGCGGCCATGGCGGGCGGGGGAAACCCCTACGGCGACGGCAAGGCGGCGAGCCGGATCGTGGCGATTCTGCGGAGGGCGCTCGGGTAGTTGGACGAGGAGTTTGGGCCCTCCGCCAATCTACAGATCCAAGTCGTTGAGCGCTCTCATGAGCCAGGCGGCGGCAGTACAAGGGTCATACCCTCGCCACACTATTCGAGCAGTTGGTCCACTTGCAATGTTCTTCAACACGGAGCTAGGGGGCATTCTTCCTAGCCACCATACACGCATATCTGACAATCTATCTTTGTAATGGCTAAAGACGTCCAAGGAATAGCCGTCGCGGAACAATAAATAGTCCTGTGTTTCAACCACGTCGCATTTTCGGGTCGTCAGGGTAGTTTGTATTTTGTCCCAGTTGACGTGGTCATCAGGCCAGACGTGAATATCTCCCTCCGGTTGATATCGAGGATTCAGGAGCCGCTTTACTCGAAGCACATAATTGCTGGCTTTTAGGTAACGGCTTACTTTCATTCGAGTTGATTGCCTTGGCTTAACGTCCTTTACGAATCGCTTATACTCAAGAC
>JBKJXM010000266.1:0-7392 GCA_046716305.1 Candidatus Eiseniibacteriota bacterium | reverse complement strand
ACTCGGGGGACTCGGGGGCCCCGCGCGGGCTACTCCCCGCGCCCGCGGCGCAGCCGGGGCGAGCGGGGCTCCGACCGCATCCAGGCGGTCGAGGACGCGCTCCGGGCGATCCGTGCCGGGCGCATGGTGGTCGTGGTGGACGACGAGGACCGCGAGAACGAGGGGGACTTCGTGATGGCCGCCGAGTCGTGCTCGGCGGCCGATGTGAACTTCATGACGCGCGAGGCGCGCGGCCTTCTCTGCGTGTCGATGGCGGCGGAGCGGCTGGAGGCCCTGGGCCTCGGGCTCATGGCGCCGCTCAACACCGCCCGCTTCGCGACGCCCTTCACTGTCTCGGTCGACCTGCT
Source organism: Candidatus Eiseniibacteriota bacterium (assembly GCA_046716305.1). Taxonomy (GTDB): domain Bacteria; phylum Eisenbacteria; class RBG-16-71-46; order SZUA-252; family SZUA-252; genus DASQJL01. The sequence continues at coordinate 7,045 of JBKJXM010000266.1, read as the reverse complement.
CCAGGGCACCACGTCGGGCTCTTCGGCGCACGACCGCTCCGCCACGATCCGCGCGCTGGCCGCTCCGCGCACGCGCCCCGAGCAGCTCGCGCGGCCCGGGCACGTGTTCCCCCTGCGCGCGGCCGCCGAGGGCGTGCTCCAGCGTCCGGGACACACCGAGGCGGCGTTCGACCTCGCCCGACTGGCGGGGATGAAGCCCGCGGGCGTGCTGTGCGAGATCCTCTCCGCGGACGGGCGGATGGCGCGGGGACCGGAGCTGGCCCGCCTCGCGAAACGGCACGGCATGCCGCTGATCACGATCCGCGATCTGATCCGCTACCGCTACAGCCGCGAGCACTTGGTGTCCCGCATCGCCGTGTCCCGACTCCCGACTCGCTACGGCAACTTTCGGATCGTCGTCTACGAGAGCCGCGTGGACGGCTACCACCACGTCGCCCTCGTGAAGGGGAAGCCCGGAGCCGGAGCCGCGGGCCTCATCCGGGTGCACTCGCAGTGCCTGACGGGCGACGTCTTCGGCTCGATGCGGTGCGACTGCGGCGAGCAGCTCGCCGTGGCGCTGGAGCGGATCGACCGGGAGGGGTGCGGCGCTTTCCTCTACATGCGGCAGGAAGGGCGCGGCATCGGGATCGCGAACAAGCTCAAGGCCTACGAGCTTCAAGATCTTGGATTCGATACCGTGGAGGCGAATCTCAAGCTGGGGTTCGCCGCCGACCTCCGCGACTACGGCATCGCGGCCCAGATTTTGCGCGACCTCCGGTTCGAGCGCGTGCGGCTCCTGACCAACAATCCGCGGAAGATCGACGCGCTTCGCGACTACGGCATCGATGTCACGGCTCGCGAGCCGATCGAGGTGAGGCCCAACGCGGTGAACGAGCGCTACCTGACCACGAAGCGGGAGCGCCTGGGGCACCTCCTCCATCACCCCACGCTTCGGAGGAACGGATCCTCCAAGGCTCACGCCAAATCCAACCCCCGGAGGAACGGGCGATGACGCAGGAAGGCCGCCCCGGCGCGGCCGGCGTTCCTTCCGGGGCCGGCGCCGCGCTGCGGACGTTCACGCCGCGCGCGGTCGAGGGCCGCCTGGAGGGGCGCGGGCTCCGGATCGCGATCGCCTGCGCGCGCTTCAACGAGGCGATCTGCGAGCGACTCTTGGAGGGGGCGCTGGCCGAGCTGGCGCGGCTGGGCGTCCGCCCCGAGGAGACCCTGGTGGCGCGCGTGCCGGGCGCCTTCGAGCTGCCGCTCGCGGCGCTGCACCTGGCGCGCGCCGGAGCGGACGCGGTGGTCTGCCTGGGCGTCGTGATCCGCGGCGAGACGCCGCACTTCGAATACGTCGCGGGCGCGGCCGCGGGCGGGATCGCTCGCGTCGCCGAGCAGACCGCGGTGCCGGTGCTCTTCGGCGTGCTCACCGTGGAGACGCGGGAGCAGGCCATGGACCGCTCCGGGGGCATCCACGGGAACAAGGGATCGGAAGCCGCCGCGGGGGCGGTCGAGATGGCGAACCTGGTCCGAGCGATCCGGCCGGGGATCCGGTCGTGAGCGCGCGGCGACTGGCGCGCGAGCTGGCGTTCCGCGCGTGCTACCAGTCCGACGTCACGGGAGAGCCGATGGAGAAGTGCCTGACGGAGATCCTCGACGACATGGGGACCGGCGACGACTCGCGGGCTTTCGCCGAATCGCTGGTCCGGAGCCTGGCCGCGCACGCCGATGAAGTGGACGCTGCGGTCAGCCGCATCGCGCGAAACTGGCCGCTCAGGCGAATGGCCGCGACCGACCGCTCGGTGCTCCGCATCGCCGCAGCGGAGCTCTTGTACCACGCGGACACGCCCACGCGCGTGGCGCTGGACGAAGCGATCGAGATCGCCAAGAAATACGGCACGGACACCTCGGGCTCGTTCGTGAACGGAATTCTTGACCGGATCGCCCATGAGGCGCGACCCTCCGTCGGATGACCACCGCACTCCTCTCCGACGTCCACGCGAACCTCGAAGCGCTCCAGGCCGTGCTCGCCGAGCTGGACACGCGCCGCCCGGGCCGCATTCTCTGCCTGGGGGACGCCGTCGGCTACGGGGCGAGCCCCAACGAGTGCCTCGATCTCCTCCGCTCGCGGAGCGAAGTCGTGCTGCTCGGAAACCATGACGCGGCGGCGAGCGGCGGACCCGAAGCCGCCCGCTTCAACATCTACGCGCGCGCGGCGGCGGAGTGGACCTCGAAGGTCCTGACGCGCGAGAACCGTGAATATCTTCAGAAGCTCCCGCTCACCTCAGCGCAGGGCTCCTTTCTCTGCGTCCACGCCTCGCCCGCCACGCCGCGCGACTGGGAGTACCTGCTCGACCGCTTCGACGCCGAGCCCCAGTTCGCCTACTTCGAGCAGTCCGTATGCTTCATCGGGCACACGCACCAGCCCGCGGTCTTCATGGCCGACCCGGGCGGCACCCGGTCGCTCCCCGTCGGCACGTTTCGTCTCGACCACGCCCGGCGCTACATCGTGAACGTGGGGAGCGTGGGCCAGCCGCGCGACAAGGACCCGCGCGCCTGCTTCGTGCTGTACCAGGAGGGCTCGGGGGAAGTGGAGTACGTCCGGGTTCCCTACGACGTCGCCGGCGCCCAGGCGAAGATCCGGGCCGCGAAACTGCCCGAGGTGCTCGCGGCGCGGCTCCAGACGGGGGAATAGCTCCCTGCGCGCGTCCACCGAAGCGCACTGGACCCGCTTCTGGAAGGAGCGGGAGGACATCGACGCCGTCTATCCCACCGACGGCCGCGTGGTCGAGCAGATCCTGTCGCAGGGACCGGTGCGGGGACGCCGCGTGCTCGAGGTCGGCGCGGGCTCGGGGCGCGACAGCGTGGCGCTCGCCTCCGAGGGCGCGGTGACGTTCATCCTCGATTACTCCATGGCCTCCCTCGAGACGGCGCGCGGGGTGGCGCGGCGCCACGGCGTCTCGCCGATTCTCGTCCGCGCGGACGCGCTCCGGCTCCCGTTCCGGGACGGCGCCTTCGACGCCATCTTCCACCAGGGGCTGCTCGAGCATTTCCGGGACCCCATGCCGCTCCTGCGCGAGAACGTGCGCGCGCTCTCGGCCGAGGGTCTGCTCCTGGTCGACGTGCCGCAGCGCTACCACCTCTACACGCTCCTGAAGCACGCCATGATCGCCACGGGCACCTGGTTCGCGGGGTGGGAGACGGAGTTCACCATCGGCCAGCTCGAGGGGCTCCTGCGCCGCGCGGGCGTCCGGATCGTGCACCGCTACGGCGCGTGGATGGTGCCGGGGCTCTTCTACCGCTCGCTCCGCGCGCTTCTCTTGAAACTCCGCGTCGCCAGGCTTCCTCTCTACCCGAAGCCGGTGCCGGTCGTGGGCGGACTCCTCGATCGCTGGCGCCGAGCGTGGGACGGCTCGCCTGTCGCCTTCCGCACCTACTTCGTGATCGGCGCCCTCGGCCGGAAGGGGTCCGCCGCGCGGGGCGGCGCCGGCGGGTGAGGATATTGGCGTTCAACTGGCGCGATCCGCGGCATCCGGAAGCGGGGGGCGCCGAGCTTCATCTTTTCGAAATCCTGAAAAGGTGCGTGCGCGACGGCGACGAGGTCGTCTGGCTCTCCGAGCGGTTCCCGGGGGCCGCCGCTGAGGACGAGGTCGAGGGGATCCGGATCGCCCGCGCGGGCTCGTGGTACAATGCCCCCCTTGCCTTGGGCTCCCTTTACCGTCGGCGATTTCGAAAGGAGCGGTTTGACCTCGTTCTCGAGGACATCAACAAGGTTCCGTTCTTCACCCCGCTCTATGCCCGCGCCCCCGTGCTCGCCGTGGTGCCCCACCTCTTCGGCTCCGCCGTCTTCCAGGAAGCTCCGCTCCCTGTCGCGCTCGCGGTGTGGGCGCAGGAGTCGGCCGTTCCCTTCGTCTATCGCCGCACCCCCTTTCTCGCGATCTCCGAGAGCACCCGGGACGACCTCGCGCGGCGGGGGATCGACCGGACCAGGATTCGCGTGGTGCGCTGCGGCCTGACGCAGGAGGACTATGCCGTGACCACGCCGCCCGAGGCCCGGGAGGCGCCGGTCATCGTGTTCCTCGGCCGCCTGAGGAAGTACAAGGGGGCCCAGCACGCCATCCGCGCCCTCGCGATCGTGCGGGGCGAGGTGCCGGGCGCGCGCCTGGACATCGTGGGTGACGGGCCGTATCGCCCCGCGCTCGAGCGGCTCGCGGCCTCGCTGGGTTTGACCGCGGACGTCCGCTTCCTCGGGGCCGTGCCGCACGCGGGCAAGGTGGAGGCGTTGAACGCAGCCCAGGTCGCCGTCGCCCCGTCGCCGCGGGAGGGGTGGGGGCTCACCGTGATCGAGGCAAACGCCTGCGGCACGCCCGTCGTGGCGAGCCGGAGCCCCGGCCTCGTCGAGTCCGTGCTGGACGGGAAGACGGGGCTCCTCGTGCCGCACGGGGACGTGCCCGCGCTAGCCGCCGGGCTCATCCTCCTCCTGCGCGACCGCGCGCTCCGTCTGAAGCTCGCGGAGGCCGCGGTGCGCTGGGCGCGGACGTTCGACTGGGAGACCTGCTACCGTGAGAGCCGCGTCGTCATGGGAGAGGCGGCCGGCTCCGTCCGCGCCGGCGCCGCGCTGTGACCGCATCCGTGGCCCGAGGCGCCAAGTGGCCGTCGCTCTTCCGGCACAAGGGCGCGCTCATCCTCCTCAAGATCCTCGTCTCGCTGGCGCTCTTCGCCTACGTGGTCGCGAAGGTGTCGCCGGGGAACGTGTGGACGGCCGTGAAGCCGGCCGACCCGCGGCTCCTCGCGGCGGCGGCGGCGCTCTTCCTCTTCTCGAGCCTCGTGGGAAGCTGGCTCTGGGGGCGGCTCCTGCGCGCCCAGGGGGTCGTGATTCCGTATCGCAAGGTAGCCGCGTACTACTTCGTCGGCCTCTTCTTCAATAACTTCCTCCCTTCGAACGTGGGCGGCGACATCGCACGGATCACCGACGCGGCCCGGCACTCGGGGCGCGTGAGTCCGGTCTTCTCCGCGACGCTCATGGATCGGCTGATCGGCGTGATGGCGATCGGCTTCCTGGCGGTCATCGCTTCCATCGCCGCGCTCCCGGAACTCAAGTTCTACGGGATCTACGCGGCGCTGGCCGCGGTCTTCATCCTTTCCGTCGCGGCCTTCCTGAGCATCTTCCATCGGCGTGTGCTCCACGCCATGGAGTGGCCGTTCCGCGCGGTGGGGGCGCACGGGGCCGCCGCGGCGGTCGGGCGGCTGTTCGACGACCTGCACGGCTTCCGGAACCAGGGGGGCGCGCTCCTCGCCGCCTTCGTGGCCTCGACGGTCGTCCAGATCAGCCGCATCTACGTCCACTACCTCGTGGGACTCGCCCTCGGAGTGCGGATCGCCGCGGGCTACTACTTTCTGTTCGTTCCGATCCTCGCGGCGCTGATCTCCCTGCCCATCTCGCTGAACGGGCTGGGCGTCCGGGAAGGAGCGGCGGTGGTGCTCTTCGGGATGGCGGGCTTGACGAAGGAGCAGGCGTTCGCGGTTCCGTTCGTGACCTACCTGGTGTCGGTGGTGATCAGCCTCCTCGGCGGGCTCATCTTCCTCTCGCGGCCGCCACGCCGTGCCATCGCGCAGCGGCTGGAGCGGCGGCGGGCGGAGCGTTCGGTGCGCGCGGGCGACGGGCCGCGGCGATGATCTCCTGGAAGCGCGCGCACGCGTTCGTCGGGGCCCTGGCGTTCGGCGTGCCTCTGCTCGTCTACATCCGCACGCTCACGCCGACGGTGCCGTTCTGGGATTCCGGCGAGTACATCGCCACCTCCTACATCCTGGGCCTGCCGCATCCGCCGGGAAATCCCGTCTACACCATGCTCGGCCGCGTCTTGAGCCTCATCCCCATCGAGAGCGTGGCGTGGCGCGTCAACTTCATGAGCGCCCTGGCCTCGGCGGGATGCGCCTTCTTCACGTTCCTGTTCACCTCGCGCGCGCTGCAGCGGATGTTCGGCGGCCGCCCGGCGACGGCGGCGCAGTGGATCGCCTGCGAGGTGGGGGGATTGGCCGCCGCGTTCTTCACGGCGTTCTCGAACAGTTTCTGGGACAGCGCCGTCGAGGCCGAGGTCTACTCCCTCTCCTCCTTCATCATCGCGTTCGTCATCTGGCTGTCGTTCCGATGGTGGGATCGGATCGGGACTCCGGGGAACGACAAGCTCCTGGTTCTCATCGGCTACGTCCTCGCAGTGTCGACCGGGATCCACCTGGGGACCGTTCTCGTCGCGCCGGGCCTCCTCCTGCTCCTGCTCCTGATCCGCCCCCGAGTGCTCCTGAACGGACGCTTCTGGGGCTCGGCGGTGATCCTCGGCTTCTTCCTGGGCCTCGTTGTCCTGAACGAGGTGAAGGACTTGGAGATTCCGGCCGGGCTTTTCTTCCTCATGTTCGCCGCGATCGTCGCCTACCTTGGCCTGAACAAGGACAAGCTGGTCCGGAACAACCTGGCCACGTGGTGGGTGCTCGTCATCGTCGCCGGCTTCACCGTGCAGCTCTTCCTCCTCATCCGGAGCCAGCAGATGCCCGCCATCAACGAGGGGATGCCGGCCACGCTGGAGACGTGGAAGGACTACCTGCTCCGGAAGCAGTACGGGCCGACCAATCCGTTCCTGCGCCGCGCCGACCCCTGGTACCAGATCGAGCACATGTACCTCCGGTACATCTGGGATCAGTTCCAGCTCGTGAGCCGGCTCGGCCCGTTCGGCGACACGTCGTTCTGGGTGCGCCTGATCAACTCGATCCCGTACTTCCTCTTCTTCGCGGGCGGCTTCTGGAACTGGAAGCGGGACAAGACGACGTTCTGGTTCTTCCTGGCGCAGCAGCTCGTCATGGGGCCGGGGCTGATCTTCTATCTCAACTTCACCGACCACGAGGTCCGCGAGCGCGACTACTTCTTCACGAACTCCTACCACTTCATGGCCGTGTGGATGGGGATGGGGGCCGCGGCGGTGCTCTCGTGGGTGGCGGACGCGTTCGCGCCCGCCCCGGCCGCGCGCGCGGCGGCGTCCGAGGACCAGGCGCCGGCGCCCCTCCCGCGGGGCGGAGC
>JBKJXM010000265.1:0-5004 GCA_046716305.1 Candidatus Eiseniibacteriota bacterium | reverse complement strand
GGCCGGGCAGGCGACGCTGCAGAACGAGATGGGGGTGAGTCCGTCGAACTGGCCGGCTTCCTCGGGCGGCGTGCTCGAGGACGTGACCGAGTTCGTCACGCGGCCGCTTACGGAGATCGAAGTGAAGGGCTCCGTGGACAAGCTGCTCTCACGCTTCTATCTGGGCATGCAGGAGAACGGCGACATCGCGGTCCAACTGGCCAAATACGAGACGACGGGGCTCGGCTACGAATTCGTGCGCACCTATCCCGAGCGGCTCAGGAAATTGAGAGCGGTCGACGTGCAGACGGCGCTTCGGAAATACCTGAATCCGAGTACCTACACGCGGGTCGCGATCGGGAAGGAACCGGCGAAGACGGCGGGCGCCTCCATGGCGCCGAGCCGCTAGCGCCCGGGCGAGGCTCGGCGGACGCGGCGGATCAGCGCCCGCGCGCGGCCGCCATGCCGCAGACGATGCCGATGATCGCGCCCATCGGCAGCGTCTCCTTCCAGTTCTCCTCGGGGATGCCCGCCAGGCCGCCCAGCGCCACGCCCGCTATCCCCGAGAGGAGCATCGCCCGCCACATCGGCATCCGCCCGCGCGCGAAATGGGCGGCGAGCACTCCGGTCACGATCCCCTGCGACGCCCGCCCCAGGATGGACATGAAAATGCCCATCGTCCGGGGCTCGCCCCACCCGCTCACGACTCCGTACACCACGCCCAGGAAAAGGCCCGTCAGTACCCCCGCCGTCAGCTTGGACATGGGGGCAGCATAGCCATGCTCCGGGCCCGGCACCAGGGGGTTGAGAACCGTCCGGTCGTGCCGATACATCCCGGGTATCGTGGTCTCTCGGCAACGCTTACTCATGATCGAGGGGGAGCCGGCCGGATGTCGAACACGCTGCCCGACGGGCACTCCGTCGGTGCCCAGTCCGCGGACGACGTGCTGCAGCAGCACTTCGACCGCGCGCCGATTGGGATGCTTCTCCTGGCCGGCGACCGCACCATCGTGCGCGCCAACGAGACCATCTCCACCATCTCCGGCCTGACCCCCGCCATCCTGGGCGGCTCGCCCTTCCGCCGCTTCCTTTCGTCGGAGGCTCCCCTCGATCTCGAGGAGCGGATCTTCGATGAGCTGGAGAAGTCGGGCCGCTGGCTGGGTGAGATCGAGATTCGCACTTCGATCGGCGACGCGAGCCCGATGCTCGTCGCCATCACGCCGGTCGCGCACGACCACAATCCCGTCCGCTACGTCGTCACCGTCTTCGAGCTGGGGAACCAGCGCTGGATCGAGGCCGAGTCCAGCCGCCGCGCCGCCGAGCTGGGAGTTCTGACGGCTCTGGCCGTCGCGACGGGAAGCACCAATGAGCCCGAGGCCATGTTCGCGGCGTCCGCCCGGACGATCGTCGAGGGGCTGGAGCTGGACGCCTGCTGGATCCACCGCTTCGAGCGCTCCGATTCCGCGCTGATGCTGGCCGCCGTTGCCTCGAACCTGAATCCGTCGATCCGGCTCTCGCCCTACATGATCCCCAACGCGGTCAACTCCGGAGTGCTCCACGCCGTGGAGACCCGCGAGCAGGTCACGGAGTCGGAGCTTCTGGAGCGGAGCATCGCGACGGTGCTGCACGTGCCGCTGATGGCGCGCGATGAGGTCGTGGGGGTGATGTCGCTTCTGAGTGTGGAGGGGGAGAAGCTCTCCACCCGGAACTCGGAGCTGTTGCGCGCCGTGGGCTACAAGCTGGGCACCGCGATCCAGAACGTGCGGCTCCTCGAGTCGGTGTCGAGCCACCAGGTGGAGCTGCAGGAAAAGAACGTGCAGCTCGAGGGACTGGTCACCGAGCTGCGCGAAGCCGACCGCATGAAGAACGAGTTCCTCGCCAACACCAGCCACGAGCTCCGGACCCCGCTCAATTCCATCATCGGATTTCTGAACCTGGTCCTGGACGACCTGGTCGAGAGCGACGAGGAGCGGAACGAGCTTCTGACCCACGCGCTCACCAGCGGGAAGCACCTCCTCTCGTTGATCAACGACGTGCTGGACCTGGCGCGCATCGAGGCGGGCCGGCTCCAGGTGGATGTGGGCGAGGTGGACCTGGGCACCATCCTGGACCAAGTGGCGCTGACGATCGCGGTGCAGGCGCGCGAGAAGGGGCTGGGGCTCTTCTGCCCCCGCGTCCCCCTGGGGCTGGTCGTCACGGCCGACGAGGCTCGCCTTCGCCAGGTGCTGGTGAACGTGCTGGGGAACGCGATCAAGTTCACCCCCAAGGGGTCCGTGACGGTCGGCGTGTCCACTCCCGCGGACTCGCGCTACGTGGAGCTCTGGGTGCGAGACACGGGCATCGGGATCGACGAAGAGAAACGCGCGCGCCTCTTCCGCAAGTTCTCGCAGGGAGACACGTCGACCACGCGCAAATTCGGCGGCAGCGGGCTGGGGCTGGTGATCGTGAAGGAGTTGCTCGAGATGATGGGCGGGTCGGTGCGGCTGGAGAGCCCGGGCACGGGGCACGGATCCACGATCACGATGACGCTGCTGCGGGCCGGCGTGCCCGCTACGGGCGCGTGACGACGAAGAAAAGGAGCCGTCCGCGTCCGATTCGCACGCGCGCGGGCCCCGAGGCGATCACGTTGGAGATGGAGTCCTGGACTCCCATCTCCAGGCGCTTGTCCGTCAGGGCGTATTCGAGTCCTTCGGTCGTCACGCCCTCCGCCGGCGCGCCGACGGCGAAGAACGAGACGACGGTGCCGACGGGATGCTCCAGGGGCACGGTTCCCTTTCCGACCCACGCGCGGCAGCGATCGTCCTCGATCACCAGGCGGACCTTGTCCGCGTAGCGGAGGAGCAGCGACAGGTGACCGACCACGTGATCCAGACGATCTGAGCTCGCGCCGAGGAGAATGATCTCGTCGATGCCGCCGCGCGCCAGCACGTACTCGATGGCTTTCTCGGTGTCGGTGCGCTCGGTTCCCGTGTCCTTGAGGATGCGCGCCTTCGAGAAATGGACGAGCGTTTCCTCGCTGATCGAGTCCATGTCGCCGATGATGGCTTCGGGCTCGACGCCGTAGGCGCGCGCATGGTCCGCCGCGCCGTCGGCGCAGACGAACACGGTGGCGCCCTCCAGAACACGCGCGAGCGTCTCGGGCGAGGGCGGAACTCCATGGGTCAGGACGACGGCAACGCTCACGCGCGATCCTATGCTAGGGTGGGCTACGAACCAGGCTGGACGGTCGGAGCCTAGCACTCACGAGGGGACGATGGCAAAGCAACGGAATACAGTCGCGGTGCTCCTGATCGGAGCGCTAACCATGCTCGTGGGCGGGACCGGGATGTATTTGGGCTTCGAGGCGGGGCGACATCCGCAGTCGGGCCCGGCTGTTCCAAAACAGCCCGACCACGGCCCGATTCTCTACGAAATGCGCTCCATCGCCTCCGAGCCCGATCGCGTGCGCCTGGAGTGGAAAGAGATGAGCGACGCGCGCGGCTACCGCATCACCGTGTCTACCGCCGAGGATGAGTCCCTTTTCGCAAGCCCCGCACTCATCACGAACGCCTGGGTGATCCCGCAAGACCTGCGCTCAAGACTTGCGCCGCAGACGGTGTACCGCTGGAAGGTGACCGTCCTGACGGACAAGGGCGCCGCACGAACCTCCGACCCCGCCCCGTTCGTTACGCAGTAACACCGCTCACCCTCGCCCCGCTAACCTCCATCCCAGCGTATACTCCTGCTTGCTATGGGTCACCGCCGCTACGTATGGCTAGTTAGTGCAGTTTTGGCAGCGGGTTCTCCTGCCTTTGCCTTCACCGGGTTAACCGGGATGCCCCGGTTTTCCCTAACCGGTGAGATAACTACCATCCCAACTCTGGAGCAACCCGGCGTGCTGCGCATTATCGCCAGGGGTTGGTACACAAAAAGTCAGACAGGACTTGTGGAGATCCGCCTTCCCTCGAGTTTAACGGCGACCAAGGGCGATTTGGTTCGCAGAGTTCACCCGGACGGGGATTCGCCGGATTCGGAATGGGACATCGAGATTCTGCCTAGCCAGACTGGGTCGTTCGAGATTTCAGGAACGCTAACCATTGACGTGGGCGGAAACTACGGTCGCGACGAAACGGATTTCCAAACGCAGTTGTTTCTAGGACCTGACACCAGTTGGGTGACTCATGGCCGAGGAGTGCGCTATGAAAGGGTCACGGGAACTCAGCGATACAGGTACGGCGGGGCTTATCTCGTCCCTATCTCACAGTCAGAACAGGTGACACCTGATGACATAGTTCAACCAGCTAAGGCCGTTCAGAATGCACCTGCGACGTGCGAAGGGTGCGATGTAGATGTTGCAGGAACCAACGTGAATGTCCTGGTTTTCTTGGACGAGAACGGCCGTCTGACTGATGCTCGCCCACTTCCGAAGGAGCTCCCTTCAGGAGCGGTCTCTCTTCCCGATAGTGCTACGTTCGCGGCCGCAAAGGCTTCTCTCAGGAGCTGGGTATTTTCACCAAGCCGAACGAAGAGCCGCCCAGTAGCCGATTTCATCTTCGTCAGTGTTGAGGTACGGAAGAAGAAATAGAGCTTGATCGGTTCTCTGCGCCGCGGGCTTGACAACACATCCGCGGCGGCGCATCGTAGGAACGTCCGTTAGGGGTGGCTGGGATACCAGCCTGAGATCAAACCCTAATAACCTGATCTGGGTCATGCCAGCGTAGGGAAACGGGGCGACAAGAAAACCTTCTCGTCGAGCCGCGTCCTTCACTGGGCGCGGCTCGTTTGCTAGGGAAGGAAGGTTCCGAGATGTTGCGTTGTGGTCGCTTGCTCCGGCTGTCCCCCCGAATCCTTGCTCTCATCTTCCTCGCGCTGATCGCCGCCGGAACGGCTAGCGCACAAACGGCCGAACCCACTCCCCAGTCCAGCCGGCATCTGCGCGGCCAGGTCGTGGACGCGGACGCGCGCCGCCCCATCCCCGACGCACGCGTGCGCACGGTGGGCATGTCCCGCGCCGAAACACGCGAAACCGCCACCGACGCCGACGGC
>JBKJXM010000264.1:0-9607 GCA_046716305.1 Candidatus Eiseniibacteriota bacterium | reverse complement strand
CCCCTTGCGTTTTCCTCCGGCGTGCGTATCGTTGAGCGATGATCCGAGCCGCGCTTCGAGTCGCCGCCCTGGCCGTCCCCCTGATCGCCGCGGTTTCCTGCGGCGAGTCGTCCGACGACCCACCAGGCGACGCTCCGCCCGCCGTCTCCCCCGCAAGCAACGCCGCGGCATTCGTCGTGGGCGGCCTCTCCGAGCCCGTATTTATCGCCGCGGCCCCGGGAGACTCGACCCGCCTCTTCATCGTCGAATAGACCGGAACCATCCAGATACTGCGCTCCGGGGCGCTCCTCTCCCGTCCGTTCCTCGACATCGGATCGCGGGTGAGCAGCGGGAGTGAGCAGGGACTGCTCGGGCTGGCCTTCCATCCCAACTATGCGACCAACGGCAAGTACTACGTCAACTACACCGATGGAAGCGGCGACACGCGCGTCGTGGAATTCCTGGTCTCGTCCAATCCGGACAGCGCGTCCTCTACCGAGAGGCAGGTCCTCTTCGTCGACCAGCCCTACTCCAATCACAACGGGGGCCACCTCGAGTTCGGTCCCGACGGGAAGCTGTACGTGGGACTGGGAGACGGCGGGAGCGGCGGCGATCCCCAGGGAAACGGGCAGCGCCTGTCGACGCTCCTGGGAAAGATGCTTCGCATCGACGTGGACGCGGGCACCCCGTACGCCGTCCCCTCCGACAATCCATTCGTGGGGCGCGCGGGAGCGCGCGGGGAGATCTGGTCGTATGGCCTCCGGAATCCGTGGCGCTATTCGTTCGATTCGGAGACCGGCGACATGTGGATCGGGGACGTGGGCCAGGACGCATGGGAAGAAGTGGACTACGAGCCCGCGGGACAAGGGGGCCGAAACTACGGCTGGAACAGGATGGAGGGAAGCCACTGCTACCCGGCCGGCTCTTCATGCGACCCCTCCGGCTTCGTGCTGCCGATCGCCGAGTACGACCACCGCGCGGGCTGCTCGATCACGGGCGGCTACGTGTACCGCGGCACGGCGCTCCCCGAGCTGCGAGGCACCTACTTCTACGGGGACTACTGCACGGGTCTCGTCCGGAGCCTGCGACTGGTGGGGTCAGGTCCGGCTGAATCGCGCGACTGGACGTCGGCGCTCCGCACGCGAAGCGGCGGCGCCATGGACGCGCTTTCTTCTTTCGGCGTGGATTCGAAGGGAGAGCTTCATCTCGTGCTTCTCAGCGGGGAGATCTACAAGCTGACGCGGCGGCCCTAACGACGCGGCGGCCCCAGCCCGCGGCGCCCCCAAGCACCCCTAGACGCGCGAGCTTCGCCGCTCCATGAGAATCACGTCGCGCCAGACCGCGTTCATGCGACCGATCCGCTCGCGGCGGCCGACCTCGCGAAATCCCAGCCCGCGGTGGAGCCTTAGGCTCGCTTCGTTCTCGGGGAAGATTCCCGCCTGAAGGGTCCAGATGCCGTGGCACTCGGATTCTTCGATGAGCGCCGAGAGGAGGGAACGGCCGGCGCCCATCCCGCGAGCGTCCCGGCTGACGTAGACGCTCACTTCGGCCACGCCGCCGTAGACGCAGCGCCCCGATACGGGGCTCACCGCGGCCCAGCCCAAGACCCGGTCCCCGTCGCGCGCCACCAGGCGGCATTCAGCCCGGTGGTGCTCACCGCCGCATCGTAGCACGCGCGGAGCGCTAGACGATGGGCGAGCCCGCCGCGTCCAGCACGTCGCGCACCTTCCGGACAAGGCCGTCGCGCGAGAAGGGCTTTTGCAAGAAGGCGAGCCCGGGCTCCAGGATTCCGTGCCGCGCCACCGCTTCGTCGCTGTAGCCCGACATGAAGAGCACGCGCATGTCCGGTTTCAGCTTGCTGACACGGTCGACCAGCTCGCGGCCGCTCATCCCCGGCAGCACGAGATCCGTGAGGAGCAGATGGATGTCGTCCTGCTGCTCGCCGATCAGCTTCATGCCCGAGTCGGGGTCGTCGGCGACCAGGACCCGGTAGCCGGTCGATTCCAGGATATCCCGGATCAAGGACCGGACCATCTCGTCATCCTCGACGACCAGGATCGTCTCGGTGCCTCCCGGCGCCGGCTCCATCTCGAGCTGCGGCCGGGTCGGGTCGGCCACGTCGCCGAACCGCGGGAAGTAGACCTTGAAGGTGGTCCCCCAGCCGGGCTCGCTGTAGACCCACACGTGGCCGCCGTTCTGCTTCACGATGCCGTAGACTGTCGCGAGCCCCAGGCCCGTCCCCTTCCCCGGCTCCTTCGTTGTGAAGAACGGCTCGAAGAGGTGCTCCCGCGTGTCGCGGTCCATTCCGACACCCGTGTCCGAGACGCAGATGCGGACGTAGTGGCCGGGCTCCACGTCCACGTAGCCGCGGACCGCGTCCTCGTCCAGCGACACGTTGGAAGTCTCGACCGTGAGCTTCCCGCCGCGCGGCATGGCGTCGCGCGCGTTGACCGCCAGGTTAATCAGCACCTGCTCGACCTGCCCCGCGTCGGCCCGGATCCGGCCGAGGTCCGGAGCGAGCTTCAACTGAATGTCCACGTCCTCGCCGATCAGACGGCGGAGCATCCGCTCCACCTCCTGGGCGGTGGCGTTCAGGTCCAGGATGCGCGGCTCGATCACCTGCTTCCGGCCGAACGCGAGGAGCTGCCGGGTGAGCCCGGTGGCCCGCTCGGTGGCGCGGAGAATCTCCAGCACGCGGCTGCGCGCGGGGCCCGGCTCGCCGAGGTCCGCCAGCACCAGCTCGCCGTAGCCGGAGATCACGCTGAGCAGATTGTTGAAGTCGTGCGCGATACCGCCGGCCAACCGCCCCACGGCTTCCAGCTTCTGGGCGTGAAGAAGCTGCTCTTCCAGCTTCCGGCGCTCGGTGGCGTCGTGGAACACCACCACGGACCCGACGGTCTCGCCCTGCGCCGAGCGAAGCGGGGCGGCGGAGATCGTCACCTGGAGCATCGAGCCGTCTTTCCGGATGAAGGCGTCGTCGCGCTCGATCGTGGTCCGGTTCTCCATCGCGGCCAGGATCGCGCACTCGTGCCGCGGGAAGGAGGTGCCGTCCATCCTCCGGTAGTGCGTCATCTGGTGCAGGTCGCGCAGGAACAACTCCTCGCGCGTCCAGCCGATCATCTTCTCGGCCGCGGAATTCATGAAGGTGACCCGTCCGGAGCGGTCGATCGCGTAGATCCCCTCTCCGGTCGATTCCGCGATGGCCCGGATGAACTCCGCCTGGCGGCGGAGCGTCTCTTCCGACTCTTTCCGCGCCGTCACGTCCCGGACCAGGATCTGCGTCGCGGGCTTCCCCTGGAAGGTGAATGGCACCGCCGAAACCTCGACGTCGATCACGGCCCCGTCCAGGCGGACCATCTTCTCCTGGAACATCAACGCGCCGCCGTGCCCTCCGGCCTCGGCCAGGCGCGCCTCGGCGTCGGCGCGGTGCTCGGGATGGAACAAGTCGAGCAGGGGTGTCTCAAAGAGACGCTGCGGCCGGTCCGCTCCAACCAGGCGCGCGCCCGCCAGGTTGGCGAACGTGATCGTCCCCTCGCTCTGCACGAAGACGCCGTCGGGCGACAGCTCGACGAGCCGCCGGTACCGCTCATCGCTATCTCGAAGCTCGCGGATCGTCTGCTCGAGCTCAACCGAGTCCGTCCGCTTGCCTTCCGTCATGATTGACCTCCGTTGCGCCCTGCTTAGCGCGGAATGAACTCGACCGCTAGAATCGTGCGCTGAAGGGGCGACCGGTTCAAGCCCGAGCTTGGCGACGGACCCTGAGGTGCCGCCGAGATGCGGCTGCGACGCCTAGGTTTCCGTAAGCAAGACCCGGACCGCGGCGCCTGCCGGCGGAGGTCCGTATTTTGCAGATGTTACTCTGGCGGGTTCCCCCCGGTTGCGGGCGCGGCTGCGGGGGAATTGCTGTTCCAGATGTCGCGGTAGATCTTCCAGCCCGCCTCGTCGTGCTTCCAGATGACTACGTACTTGCCCATTTCCGTGGGTTTACCAGCATTGTCCAGCGTGGTGTAGCGGCCGGCCTCCCACGCCGTCTCCTCGACAATGCCGAGGTCCACTGTCGCGCGCTGCCACGCGCCGATCGGGAGCGCGAGGACGCTCTGCCACATCGTGGCGATCGCCTCCCTTCCCTCGAGCGGCGGCGCCGCCGGCGGGAGTACCTGGCCGTCCTCGGCGTAGAGGAGCCCGATCGCGGCGGCGTCCCGACGCGAGAAGGCGTCCATGAACTGTTTATTGGAGGCTTCGATGGAGGCCCGGACTTCGGCCGGGTCTTCGTGCTTGTGATCCGACGCGCACCCCGCCGCCGCGAGCGCGACTGCGAAGCCGAGTATGGCCGCATGCGCGGCGCGGAACGGCTGCCGGGCATGTCTTGGACGAACGTTCAGCGGAACCATTCTGCCCCCCCGAGCAGGAGGAGAACCGCCATGATTCCCCCGAGCAGGGCCAGGCCCGCCAGAAATTGAAGGCTCCGCCCGGGAAGAGGGTGGGCCGTCAGGGCCGCGAGGCGGCTCCGGCGCTTTTCCCGTTCCCCGGCGACGGCTCCGGCTCGTCCACGATCCATCGCACCGATTTCGAGCACGGACAGACTCCGCCGACCCGCTTCAGGGAGGGCATTCGCCGGCTCGCCTGTTCCGGGGCGAGCGTCCCGGCCGCCACCTCGCGGAGCGTCGATACGTACACGCTCATGTCGCGGCTGGCCAGGTAGGGCTCGGGCAGATGGCTCTTCAAGTGCGACAGGTAGTCGTCCACGGTGGCGAACGACTCTCCCCGTGTCCCGATCATGGTCCATGCAGGTTCCCCTTTCCGTCTGAAGAAGCGGCGATCGGGAAGCTCGAGGAGGTCGTCGCGCGACAGGCCCTGGGATCGGCCTCCGCCCTCGAGAAGCCCGGCGGCCAAGCTCTCGGCCTGCTCGGGGCTCAGGTGCGGCAGTCTCGCGCGCACGTAGCGCTGATTCAGGTCCGCGATCATTTTCCGGCATTCGTCGTAATAGAGGGACTGGGCCTCGGCGTTCTTCATGTTCTTGAACCCGAAGCGGACGTTGGAATCTCCACCCTTCTCGTGCCCGAACATCTCGAGCCCGCGGGGCATCCACTTGGCGAAGGCCTTCTGGATGGCCGGCATGGTGACCAGCTCGTTCCCCTGGGCCGCGCGCTGCGCCCACCGGCGGAGGGGAATCACGCCCGCGGCCAGGTGGAACGCCTCCTCGCGCAGCATGGGCGGCATGGACTGGGCGAACGGCTTGTACGAGCAGACGCGCTGCATCGAGAGCTGGTACTTGCCGACGCGGTCGATCACCGCCGCGAAGACCACGTTGTCCAGGAACGAGTCGTAGTCGAGGTTGAAGGCGTCGAGGACGTGCGACCCCGTCCGCATCGACAGGATCTCCTCGATCATGTCCTCGGCCTTCTGCTCCGAGACCGAGGACCAGTCCTGGGACACGAGGAGGTGGAACATCTGGTAGCCGTGGCGCAGCTCTTCCGCCATGACGCGGAGGACCCAGAAGCGGTCCTCGTCCTCCTGGGCGCGGGCCAGCGTCGCCTCGTGCTGCTGGATCGAGCCGAATTCGGTGGAGGCCTGCGCCCGGATGATCGCGAGCAGGTGGCCGGCGGCGTCCTCCCCCATCTCCGACGGGGCCGTCATCCGCCGCTCCCCCTTCTTGTCGCCGACCTCGATCGTGTCCGGCATCTTGAGCTCCATCTTCGCGCAGAGGCAGAAGTCGGGCTCGTTGGGGAAATACTTCTCCCAGTACTGGGGCAGGAGGTCGTAGTCGGGGAAGTGGTGACGCTGCCAGTGGAGCACGGCGTCGTGATACTTCTTGGGAAGGGTGGTCTGCTCGACGTTCATGATTTCTCCGCGAGCCGCGCGGGCGCGCCGTCCATCGGAAGCTCGAGCGCGGTGAGAGGCGAACTCTTGAACCCCACCGCGCGGAGAAACGACGCCAGGTCTTCGTCCTTCAGGCCCACCAGAGTCCGGAGCACGGTGGCATCCCGCTCCCGCATGTGGGCGACCACGGCCTCGAAGAGGCGCCGGCCGATCGACCGCCCCTGGTAATCGGGGTCCACGCCGAAGCGCTCGATCCACCCGCTGGTCTCTTCCAGTCCGAACTCTCCGCCGCGCACGTCGGAGAACATGAACCCCACGACCTTTCCGTCCACCTCGGCCACGGGGCACGCGTCGGAGTCGCGGCGGATGTAGTACCCCACGCGGCGCTCCCAGACTTCGGGGCGGTAAATGCCGGTCAGGCGCTCATCGATGGCGACGACGCGGGAGATGTCCAGCTCGGAGAGGGGACGAATACGCAACTGCCCCGTTGTGGTAGTCACCGCTTGAGGATACATCAACGCCGCCGCTAGAAGATACGCCGCCGCCGGCGACGCGTGGTGGAGACGCCGAGCACCCCGAAGAGGCCGCGCACCAGCTCGCGCCCGACCGCGCGGGCCAGGGGCGAGTTGATCGCCTTACCGACCGATTCCGCGACGGTGGAGGCCTCGACCGTTCCGCCCCGCCCCGCGCGCGGCGCCGGGGCAGAGCCCGCCGTCTCCGTGCGCGCGAGGAGCATTTCCCGCGCGCTCTCGCGATCGACCGGGGTGCCGAATTCGGCCATGAGCGGCGAGCGGGCAACATGCGCGGATCGCTCCGGGTCCGAAATCGGGCCCATCAGGCTCGTCGGCGGGGCCATCCGGGTCGCGACCACGGGTGTCGGAGTGCCCCGCTCGGAGAGCACGGTCACGAGCGCCTCCCCGATTCCGAGAGAGAGGATCGTTCGCGGAATGTCATAGAACTCCGAGCGCGGGAACGTGTTCGCGGTGGCCTTGAGCGCCTTCTCGTCGTCCGGGGTGAAGGCGCGGAGCGCGTGCTGCACGCGATTCGAGAGCTGGGCCAGCACGTCGCCCGGCACGTCCTTGGGCGTCTGCGTGACGAAGAAGATGCCGACGCCCTTGGATCGGATCATCCGCACCACCTGCTCCACCTGGTCCAGGAACGCCTTGCTCGCGTCCTCGAAGAGGAAGTGGGCCTCGTCGAAGAAGAACACGAGCTTCGGCTTCGGGAGGTCCCCCACCTCGGGCAACTCGCGGTAGAGGGAGGCGAGGAGCCACATCAAGAACGTGCTGAAGAGGCCAGGCCTATCCTGAATGTCCTCCAGCTCGAGCAGCGTCACCATGCCCCGACCCGAATCGTCGACGCGGAGAAGCTCCTCCACCTCGAACTCCGGCTCGCCGAAGAAGCGCCCCGCGCCCTGCTGCTCCATCTCGACGATCTTCCGGAGGAGGACCCCGACCGTCGCCTTCGAGATGCCGCCATACTCGGCGAGGAGCGCCGCGGAGTCATCGCCGGTCAGATGGTGCAGCACGGCCTTCAAGTCGGCCAGATCCAGGAGCAGGAGCTTCTGGTCGTCGCACAGCTTGAAGAGCATCGCGAGGACGCTCTGCTGCGTCTCGTTCAGCCCGAACGCCCGGGCGAGGAGGAGCGGTCCGAAGGAGGACACAGTGGCCCGCAGCGGCACACCGTTCGCGCCGGCCAGGCTCACGAATTCGACGGGGAAGGCGGCCGGTGTGAATGGAACGCCGGCGGCCCTCGCGCGCTCGACGACCTTCTCGTTCGCGACACCGGGAGTGGCGAGGCCGCTCAAGTCCCCTTTCAGGTCGGCCAGGAAGACGGGGACTCCCTTCGCGGAGAGTTGCTCGGCCAGAAGCTGCAGCGTCTTCGTCTTTCCGGTTCCCGTCGCGCCCGAGACCAGGCCGTGGCGATTCATCATCGAGATTGGAACGCGCACTTGAGCGCCGGGCACGACGGCACCGTCGCGGAGCGGCGCGCCGAGCAGCAGGCTGTCGCCGGAAAATGCGTAACCTTTCGCGATTATGTCGCTGAAGTTGTCTGGCATGGTGAAATGCTGACAGCGAATGTACAGTGCGTCAATCGCACTGACACATGACGCTTGCGCCGGGCAGCGCAGGACCGCTATGGTGCGCGAATCCGCGACAGAACAGCGCTCGCGCCGCACGGATCACCGCCACAACAATGGAGGGACCCACTCGTGAGCGCATGGATGCGCCTTCTTCTCGGCGTGGTCTTGGGAATCGCGATGGTCGTACCGGGCATCTCGGCGGCGCAGGAGCCGAGCGTGTGGCTCGTGCCCGGCGGTGGAATCATGTGGATTCCGAACGAGCTGCCCGTGAAGGCGAACCGGCCCTTCTTCGGAGGGCTCCTGGGCCTCAAGCTCGGCTCCTCGTCCGCGCTCGAGCTGCGCGGCTCCTACGCCACTTCTCCGAGCCTCGCGACCGGGGGCGGCAAGCTAAAGCTGCTCCACCTGGGCGCCGACCTTACGCTCTTCCTCTCGCAGGGCTCGTTCAGCCCCTACCTCATGGCCGGCACGGGAATCATGCGCCTGAGCGGTCCGCCCGCGGAGAGCCTGAACGCCTCGGACGGTAGCCGCCTCGCCTTGAACGGCGGACTCGGCTTCCGGATCAAGCTCTCCAACAGTCTGGCCCTGCGCCTCGACGGGCGCGAGGTTCTCTACAAGGTGTACGTTCCCTCGGCCGGCGAGAAGAAGTACAAGCACGGCCCCGAGGCGTTCGCCGGACTCTCCTTCGGCTTCGGCGGCGGCCCCTCGGACGCGGATCAGGATGGCGTGAACGACAAGATCGACCGGTGCCCGGACACGCCGCTCGGCGCGCGCGTGGACGCGAGCGGTTGCCCGCTCGACACCGACGGCGACGGCGTGGCGGACGGGATCGACGCGTGCGACGCCACACCGCGCGGGGCCACGGTGGACGCGCGGGGCTGTCCGGGCGACGCGGATGAGGACGGCGTGCTCGACGGGATCGACGCCTGCGCCAATACGCCCAAGGGCGCGCGCGTGACGGCGACGGGGTGCCCCACCGACAGCGACGGCGATACGGTCCCCGACGGACTCGACCAGTGCGAGCGGACGCCGGCCGGCTGCACGGTGAATGCGAACGGCTGTCCGCAAGATTCGGATCAGGACGGCATCTGCGACGGGATCGACAAGTGCGCCGACACGCCCGCCCAGGCGCGCGTGGACGCGACCGGCTGTCCCATCCAGGTCAGCTCCAAGGAGACGGAGCTGCTCGAGACGGGGATGATCCGGCTCCAGAACGTCAACTTCGACACCGGGAAGTCCACCATCAAGCCCGAGTCGTTCCAGGCGCTCGACGAGGTGGGCGACATTCTCAGACGCTGGCCCCAGCTCCGGATCGAGATTGCGGGACACACCGATTCGCGCGGCACCGACGCGCGCAATCGCGTGCTCAGCGACGAGCGGGCGGCGGCGGTGCGGGACTATCTGCTCAGCAAGTTCCCGGAGCTTCGCCCCGACCAGTTCACCGCAAAGGGCTACGGCGAGACGCAGCCGGTCGCGACCAACACGACCGTGCTCGGCCGGGCGCGAAACCGCCGGGTCGAGTTCCGAGTACTGAACAAGGAGACGCTCCGAAAGGAATCGGAGAAGCGAGGACTCGCCCCGATGGAGTGATCCCCGCGGGCGGATGGGCGGGGTGTGAGGCAGGGGGTTCTCCAGGCCGGTGAAGGATGGCGCGGGCCGCGACGAGCGGCGCCACGCATCTGGATCGGGAGGGGCACGGCGGGGGGCGGGGGCGCCCGGCGCGCGCGC
>JBKJXM010000263.1:0-2505 GCA_046716305.1 Candidatus Eiseniibacteriota bacterium | reverse complement strand
GAGGTCCAGGCGCGGCACTCCGTCCCCGTGCAGCGGCTCGATCGCTATCTCTCCCAACGGGGAATCGCGCGCGTGGCGCTGATCAAGATCGACACCGAGGGCTTCGAGCTTCCTGTATTGCGCGGCGCGAGCGGCTTTCTGGAAGCGGCGACGCCGCGGCCGCCGATCCTCTGCGAAGTGGCGCCCGGCGCCTACCCGTTGCTCGGGAGCAGCGTCGTGGAGTTGTTCGACTACATGGGGCGCTACGGGTACGCGGCTCTGGACGTCGAGCGCGGGGGGCGTCCGGTGCGCGTGGAAGCCCTCGCGGAGACGACTAACGTCCTCTTCGTTCCGGGGGTTACTACCGAGGCGTAGGAGCGAGATGCCTGGAGGCGGTGTGTGTGGCGGCGGTCGCCGGCACCAGGAGGTGCAAGCCGCCGGCTGAGGCCGCGGCCAGCAGGCGATCCGGTTCGCTGGGGTCCACGCACAGGGTCCAGACGCGGTCGGAGCCCAGGCCGTCGGTGGGCATCCGGACCCACGTCAATCCGGCGTCCGTGCTCCGGAAGATGCCGCCGTACGTGAAGTCGCTCGCATAGATGGTGCGGCCGTCCGGATTCACGGCGATCCCGGTGAGATCCGAGTGCGGAATCCCTCCGTTCACTCGATCCCAGGTCGCGCCCTGGTCGCCGGAGCGGAAGAGCCCGCCTGAAGTCGTGGCGAATAGGACCTGGTCATTCGATGGCATGAAGGCGATCGCGTGGGGCGAGACGTTCTTCAATCCGGACGACACCTGCGCCCAGATCTTGCCCCCGTCGCTGCTCCGGAAGAATCCGGACTTGGTCGCGGCCACGACCAGGTCGGGGTCGTTGGGGGACACCGCGAGACCGGAGATTTCCTCGGAGTTCCCGAGCGTCGGCTGCGTCCAGGTCTTGCCGCCATCGGGACTGCGCATGATCCCATTCGAGGTCGCGGCGAGAAGCCGGCGAGGCGCCAGGACGAGCAGCTCGGTCACGCGTGGATGTGTCTCCGCGCCGCCGAAGCGCGTGCGCAAGCGGGTCCAATCGGTGTCCTCCGGAGCCCGCGCGTAGATGCCATCGTCGGTCCCTGCGAGGATCGTAGTCCCCAGGAGGGCCAGCGACAGAACCTGGCGTCCGTCCAGACCCTGTCCGAGACGGACCCAGGGGCCGTGCACGCCCGGCGAAACGAAGACGCCGCTGTAGCGGGGGTCGCCCCAGACCGCGACAACCAGGCGCTCTCCCGCGGCGTCGAACAAGAGCTTGAAGACAAAGCGCTCGGAGAAGCCGGTGTTGCTGGCGAGCCAGGTCTTGCCGCGATCCTCACTGCGGAGGACACCCGCTCCCTCCGTGCCGAGGAGGATGCCGCCGCCGGGCTGAACGATCACGGCGTTGACGACGAGCTCCTTGGGCGTCATCCGCCACCAGGCGTCGCCGCCGTCTTCGCTGATCCAGAGCCCCTCCGTCGTACCCGCCAGAAGCAGATTGGGGTCGTCGCCCAGGGCGAACGCGCGCGTGCGCCGGGCGGAGAACGGGATGCCCTTCAGCTTGGTCCACTGTGTGGCGCCTTCGGTCGAGCGATAGATTCCGGAGCAGGCCGTGGCGTAGATGGTTTGTGGATTCCGTCGGTCGACGGTCAGCGTCATCACGTCCGAGTCGTCGATCATGCCGGTGTGCGCGGGTTCCCACGCGTCGCCGCCGTCGTAGGTTTTCCAGGTCAGGTGCCAGGTGCCGGCATAGATGACTTGCGGGTCGGTCGGGTCGAACGTGAGCGACTCGATGTTGCGCAGGTCGGCGTGGCCCTTTGGCGTGATGCGCGTCCAATTATGTCCGCGGTCGCGCGAGAGAAACACGCCCGTGAGCGTTCCGGCCGCGATCACCTTCGGGTTCGAGGGCGACAGGGCCAGCGCCCGTACCGACTCGCCCTGGATGCCCTTCAGCACGACGAAGGTCTGCCCGCCATCGGTGCTGCGGGCGACGCCGCCGCCGCTGCCGTGGACCTCCCAGTAGCCGACGTAGACGTTCCCGCGAGGGTCGACGACGATCTCGTCCAGGCTGTAGCCGCGGAAGGGGAACCCGGGGTCCAGCCGACGCCATTTCTGCCCGCCGTCATCCGAGCGGTAGAGGAGACCGTCGGCGGTGCCGAGGTAGGTTCGGTCCGCGTCGCGGGGATCCAAAGCGAGGGCGCGGACATTGCCGCCCGGCGCTCCGACGGGGATCCAGCTCTGCGCCTGCGCCGAGCCCGTGAAGAGCAGCAGGGACACGACGAGGGTCAGTAGGAAGGAATGACATCCCCCGCACCGCTTTCGACAATCAGCCCCTTGTTGGATCGAAGCGCCAATCCGTGCGCTCATATGCATTTATGACCACTCAGGCTTGTAGTAGGACAATCGGAACATCCCCGATACATTAACATCACCTATGCAGCGCAACAACCGTGCCGTTGCGCGAGCCGAGAAAAGCAGTCGGGACGGGCCCTCTTCGGACCCGTCCCGAATCTATATTCAAAGTG
>JBKJXM010000262.1:0-5717 GCA_046716305.1 Candidatus Eiseniibacteriota bacterium | reverse complement strand
GGTCTGCTCGGTCCCTACCCGATGTCGCGCGAGGCGTCAGGGACGGCATGGCAGCCGGACCGGGCGGGGCATCACGGGATTCACAAGATGCGCGGATCCTGGATGCTCATGCTACACGGCATGGCCGATGTGGTGTACGACCATCAAGGCGGCCCGCGCGGGGACGAGATGCTCTTCAGCTCCAACATGCTCATGGGCATGGCGCAACGTCCGGTCGGCCCCGGCACCTTCGGCCTTCGGGCCATGCTTTCGCTGGAGCCCGCGACGATCGGGAAGGAAGGCTATCCGCTCTTGCTCCAGACGGGAGAGACCGCGGACGGCGAGACGCACCTGATCGACCGGCAGCACCCGCACGACCTCTTCATGGAGGTCGCGGCCACCTACAGCATCACGAGCGGGAATCGCTCGCTGTTCGTGTACGGCGGCCTCCCGGGCGAGCCGGCGCTGGGCCCCCCGGCGTTCATGCACCGGTTCTCGGGCGTGAACATCCCGCAGGCGCCGATTACCCACCACTGGCTCGACTCATCGCACATCACGTTCGGAGTTCTGACGGCCGGTGTGGTCTGGGGCGGCGTCAAGGCAGAGGCTTCTACGTTCCGGGGCCGCGAGCCCGATCAGAACCGCTACGACATCGAGACCCCCAGGCTCGACTCCCATTCGTTCCGCCTGTCGCTGAATCCGGCTCCGGCCTGGGCGTTTCAAGTGAGCCACGGCCGCTTGAAGAGCCCGGAGCAGCTCGAGCCCGAGGTCGACGTCGACCGCACGACTGCCTCCGCCATGGTCGCGCGCGCATGGACGAATGGACGCTGGGAGGCTACCGTGGCGTGGGGGCGAAACCGCGTTCGTCCCGGCCCCACTCTCGAGGCCTTAGTCGGAGAGACCGCGGTTCAGCTTCGGGAGAAGCACACGCTGTTCGCGCGGGCCGAGCGGGTCGAGAAGAACGAGCTCTTCCCGGAGGGCAATCCGCGAGACGGAGCCACGTTCGACGTCGACCAACTGAGCGCCGGCTACCGGTTCGATTTCTGGAAGAGCGGACCCGTGACCACGGGCATTGGCGTCCTGGGCACTCTCTCGATCGTGCCGAGTGAGATCCAGGACGTGTACGGGGACAATCCGACATCGGGGATGGTGTTCCTCCACGTCGAATTGCGCTAAGCTCAATTCTGGCATAGTGAATTGCTCGAGACGACTGACGCCACTCCGCGCCAGTCGAGCTTTCATGGAGGGTTTATGAAACTCAATGGTCTGCGGTTTCTTCTGGGCACGGCCCTCGCCTGCATCTGGATCGCGCCCCCCACGTTGGCCCAACCACCGTGCACGATCACCCCGCCCCCGGCCGTTGGGGTCAATCAAACCATCACGCTCTGCGGCCCTGCCGGCAGCCGATACACGTACGAGTGGTTTGGACCGGGAGTGGAGATCGACAACGAGAGCCGATGCGTCACGGCCAGAGTGCCGAATTCGGGAACGTTCGAATACGTCCTGGTCCTCAAGCGGGACGGCGTCGAGCTGGACCGCTGCACAAAGATCGTCAATGCGGGCGGCAGCACCGGGGGCGCCAGCTCCTGCGCGATCACCGGGCCAGGCACGATACAGGCAGGGGAGACGGCCCGTCTCTGCGCACCCAACGACGGACTCCACTCGTACAGTTGGACCGGGCCCAACGGCTTCACAGGCACCGGCGCCTGCGTCACTGTGGACGAGGAGGGGACGTATTATCTGACGAGCAGGAACCGCGTCACGGGAAGCAGCCGCCAGTGCACACACCGGCTGACCGTGGCGGGGCAAACGAGCGCGGACTGTGACATCTCGGGCCCTATGACCATCCCTCAGGGAACGACCGCGCGGCTGTGTGCGCCGGTCCGGAACAACGTCTCGTACCGCTGGTCCGGTCCCATCAGTTTCACGGCCGCGACGCGCTGCATCACGGTGGATGAGCCGGGAACCTACTCGCTCACCATGCGAAACCTCGCGACTGGTCGCACCGAGCGCTGCAGCCGAACCCTGACCCTGGCGGGCAACGACACCGACCCCGGTGACGACCAGGATCCCGACGAAGTCGTGTGGGACAATTGCCCGCGCGATCTCCAGTTCTGGCGCCGTGCTTTCGAGCGCCGCGGCGGCGACGCCAGCGCCGTCTCCCAGGCCGATATTCGGGCCATTGCCCGGTGGGTGGACGAACACTCCGTGTACTGGAACTGGGCGAACGATGCGGAAGGAATGCGGCTGGCGCTCAACCCGGCGCGACCGCTGACCCGCCAGAAGCAGGTCGCCCGGCAGTACGCGGCCGTATTGGCGAATGTCGCCGCCGGCGAGCTGGGGCTTCAGAGTGGTGAAGGGATCGGACTCGATCTCGATACTCGGGTGACCTTCGCGAGAGCGACCACCCTGCGCGAATTGATCGATCTGACCGATAGCATGCTGCGGTCGAGGCGTGGCAATTTGGCGCGGCTCAATTCCACGTTGACTGGGATCAATGGCGGCCGGGGAATCGGGCCGGTGTGCGAGTAGCCCCGGCAGCGCGGGATCAGAACCGGATCCACAGGAGGTCTGATGGGTAAGCCGGTCGTCCACTGGGAATTCTGGTCGAAGGATCCGGCGAATGTCTCGGCCTTCTATTCGAAGGTATTCGACTGGAACATCCAGGACTTGCCGGAGATGAACTACCGCTTTGTCGACACGGCCAGCCAGGGCGGCATCAACGGCGGGATCATGACGCCGAAGGACGGTCCGTGGCCCGGGAACATGGCGTTCTACATCGACGTCGACGACCTGGCGGCGTACCGCAAACGCATCACCGACGCGGGCGGGAAGATCCTGGTCGAAGAGCAGCAGGTTCCCGGAATGGGAACGTTCTCGCTCTTCGCGGATCCGGAGGGACGCGTTCTCGGAATCTGGAAACAATCCGCCCGCTGAGCGCGCGCGGCCGTTCGATCGTGGGGGTCATTTCCGACACCCACGGCCTGCTCCGTCCGGAGGCGATGGACGCGCTGCGCGGCGTCGAGGCGATCATTCACGCGGGAGACGTGGGCGACGCGGCGATTCTCGAGACGCTGCGTACCCTGGCGCCGATCACGGCGGTACGGGGCAATGTGGACCGAGGGGAGCTTGCCCGCGATCTCCACGCGACGGCCCTACTCGAATGCGGCGGGGTGCAGATCTACGTGCTTCACAGCCTGGCCGACCTGGACCTGAATCCTCGGGCAGCCGGCATCGGTGTCGTGGTGAGTGGGCACACGCACGAGCCACTGATTCAGGAGCGTGACGGGGTTCTCTACCTGAATCCCGGAAGCGCCGGGCCACGGCGCTTCAGCCATCCCGTCACGGTCGCGGAGCTTATCGTGGAGCGCCAGGTTCCGCGGGCGAGGATTATCGCGCTTGCGGTCTGAGCGGCCATGCTTCGCCACAGGGGAGGGTAGATGACCCTGCGAGACCACTTCGAGCGCTCCGGCAACTGGCTCTTTCGCCGGCGGAGTTACCTTCCTCTTTTCCTCCTGGCGATCCTGTTGCCTGCGGTCGCCACCAGCAGCTACTCGGGCGGGGGCCAGCGAGAGGATTACGCTTGGGAGGCCATCTGCCTCGCCATCTCCCTCGCCGGACTGGCCATCCGCGTGCTCGCGATCAGCCACGCCGCGCCCAGCACCTCGGGCCGCGGCACCGAGAAGCCGGTCGCCGCGACACTGAACACGGCCGGCTTGTACTCGATCGTGCGTCATCCGCTCTACGTCGGAAATTACCTCATGTGGCTCGGCGTGATGATGCTGCCGCGCGTGTGGTGGTGCCCGGTGCTCGGCAGCCTGGCCTTTTTTCTTTACTACGAGCGGATCGCGTTTGCCGAAGAGGAATTCCTGCGCCGCCGCTTCGGCGGCGCCTGGGAGACCTGGGCGGCACGGACGCCGGCGTTCGCTCCGGCTTTCCACCTATGGCAGCCGCCGAAGCATCGCTTCTCCATTCGGCATGCGTTGAGGCGCGAATACTCGGCGCTTTTCGGCCTGATTGCTTCGTTCACGTTCCTCGAGATCGTGAGCGACCTGGTCCACAGGAAACAGCTCGAGATCGATCCCGTGTGGGGGATCGCTTTCCTCTGCACCGCGGTCGCATACATCGTGCTGCGGACTCTGAAGCGCTCGACCCGTCTTCTTCACGTTCCCGATCGTTAGACCGCCGCTCCGAAGAGCGACCCCACCGCCTGTCGAACGCTCATTTCCGGAGAATACAGCCATGACCGAAGCGCCTCCAGCACACGCGGGAATGAGGTTTGGTCCCGCGAGCGCCGCCGTCACATGGCTCGCCGCCGTCCTGATGGCCCTGTCGCTGACCACGGCGCGCGACGCTGCGGCCAAGGGCCGAAACATCGAAGTCAGTCTTTTGTCGGAACAGGCCGCCGTGTCCCCGGACCGGCCGTTCTACGTCGGCGTTCGAATGAAGATTCGCGACGGGTGGCACACGTACTGGAGAAATCCCGGCGACTCCGGTCTGGCGCCCCGGATCGCGTGGGCGCTACCGGATGGGTTCGAGGCGAGCCCGATCGAGTGGCCGGCTCCCGAGCGACACGCCGAGGGCGACCTCGTGACCTACGGGTATAGCCACGAGGTGACCTTTCCGATCCGGATCACGCCGCCACAGACGATCGGCACGGACTCGGTGATGATCGCGGGGACGATCGATTGGCTGGAATGCAAGGACGTCTGCATGCCCGGCACCGCGGTTCTGCGTCTCGCGCTCCCCGTGTCCGCGAAACCGGCCGGGCCCGGTCCGGGGGCCACGGCGCTCTCCGCCGCGCGATCGCGGCTGCCCGCGGCGCCTGTCGGATGGTCCTTTTCCGCGGAGGCGGGGCCGCGCGCGATCGAGATCGCGTTCGTCCCGCCGGCCGGGGTATCGCCCCTTTCCGCGTACTTCTTCGCCGACCAGCCGCTCGTCACGGAGCATGCGGCGCCCCAGGGTTTCGAGCGCACGGGAGCCGGCTACCGGGTCACGATGTCACCCGCGGCGAACGCGCCAGGGAACCTGGAACGCTTGACCGGCGTTCTCGTTGTGGAGGGCGGCGGGTTCTTGGCCCCACTAAAGAGCGGGTTCTTGGCGCGACGAAAGGCCGTGCAGGTGGACCTTCCCGTGAGAACGGGCGACCCCTCACCGGCGCCGGTCCCACCGGAGCAGGCGGGGTTTCCCGCCGCAGCCTACGCGGTGGCAGCCGGAATCGCCGGCCTGGCTCTGGCGTTCTTTGTTCTCCGTAAGCCGCAAAAGAAGTCCAATCACACCTAACCGTTGGAGATCGACCATGATTCGAATCGCCTTACTCGCATGCATGCTGCTCCTGGGGCCGGTAGCGGAGGCCCAAGCCGCGGCGATCGTCGGCGCGCCGGCTCCAGCGTTCGAGCTTAAGGACGCCGATGGGAAGACGGTCAAGCTCGGCGACTTCAAGGGCAAGTTCGTCGTGCTGGAGTGGGTCAACTTCGACTGTCCGTTCGTCGGCAAGCAGTACGGCAGCGGCAATATGCAGGAACTTCAGAAGAAGTACACAGGCAAGGGCGTCGTTTGGCTCTCGATCTGCTCGTCCGCCCCAGGCAAGCAGGGCCACGTGACCGGAGCGGAGGCCGAGAAGCTGGTCGACGAGAAGGACGCCGCGCCCAGCCGTTTCCTGCTCGACCCGAAGGGCAAGGTGGGGAAGACGTACGGCGCGAAGACCACGCCTCACATGTTCGTGATCAACCCCAAAG
>JBKJXM010000261.1:0-3010 GCA_046716305.1 Candidatus Eiseniibacteriota bacterium | reverse complement strand
ACTCGCGCATCGGCCGTGCTTGGACTGCGATGCGTGAGGATGAGCAGACCGCGGACGCGATGGGCATCAGCACCACTCGGTTCAAACTGCTCGCCTTCTCGATCGGCGGCGCGGTCGGGTCACTGGGCGGCGCCTTGTTCGCCGTGAAGATCGGCTCGATAACCCCCGCCAGCTTCCAGGTTCTCGTGTCGATCCAGGTGCTCGGGATCGTGATCCTCGGCGGCATCGGAAGCCTGCCCGGGGTGGTCGTGGGGTCCCTCGTGCTCGTAGGGCTGCCGGGGCTTCTGCGTGAGTTCGAGGAGTACCGACTGCTCGCATATGGGGCAGCGGTGGTCGCGGTCATGCTCCTGCGGCCGGAGGGCCTGGTTCCGAACGTCCGCAGGAGCCGGGAGCTGCACGCGGAGGAGGTCGCGCAGGACCAATGGGTGAAGGCGTCCGAGGAGGCCCAAGACGGTGGGCTCGCGACTGAAGAGGCTCCTGCGTGAGCGACGCGCCGATCCTGGAGATCCGCGGCCTACAGAAGCACTTCGGCGGGTTGTACGCACTCTCGGACCTTGAGCTCCACGTCGACGAGGGCGAGATCGTGTCTGTGATCGGGCCGAACGGGGCCGGAAAGAGCACGCTGTACAATGTCATCACGGGGATCTACGAGCCCGACGGGGGCGACGTCCGATACACGGGGGAGAGCATCGTCGGGCTCCGTCCGCATCAGATCGTAAAGCTGGGGATCGCTCGGACGTTCCAGAACGTGAGGCTCTTCCCCAACATGACCGTCCTGGAGAACGCCATGGTGGGACAGCATTCGCGGAGCAAGGGGGGATTGTTCGGCTCGATCTTACGGACGCCGAGCATCCGAGAGGAGGAGGCCAGGATACGGGAACGCGCAGCAGAGGCGCTGGGATTCTTCGGTTCCCGGCTTGCCGGATACCGCCAGGATCAGCCCGCGTTCACATTGTCGTACGCGAACCGCCGTAGGCTCGAGATGGCTCGGGCGATATCCACCGACCCCCGGTTGATCCTGCTGGACGAGCCCACCGCCGGGATGAATCCGACTGAGACGCTCGAGCTTCGCGACCACATCGTACGGATGCGCGACGAGCTGGGGCTCACGGTCATGGTGATCGAGCACGACATGCGGGTCGTGAAGGGTGTCTCGGATCGGGTGGTCGCCTGCGACTACGGGAAGAAGATCGCCGAGGGGACGTACGAGGAGGTCGCGAACGACCCGCAGGTGATCGAGGCCTACCTCGGCCGGCGGCAGGAGGAGGCCGGGTGAGCGAAGAGGGCCCCCAGGAGAACCTTCGGGAGGACGACCGGAAGGACGGCAAGCGCCCGATCCTCGAGCTCCGCGGCGTGTCCACTCACTACGGGCTGGTGTCCGTGCTCCGCGACGTCGACATGCAGATCTACCCCGGCGAGATGGTCTGTCTGCTCGGCGGGAACGCGAGCGGCAAGAGCACCACCCTGAAGACGATCCTTGGTTACGTGCAGCCTTCAGCCGGCGAGGTCCTGCTCGAGGGAGATGTCGTGAGTGGGCTCCCCACCGCCGAGATCGTTCGGCTCGGTGTCTCGATGGTCCCGGAGAACCGCAGGCTGTTCGCGAGCATGACCGTGGACGAGAACCTCAGCCTCGGCGCGTACCTGCAGCACGACCGCGATCGCGCCGAAACCGTCCGCGAGCAGGTGCTCGAAACGTTTCCCCGGGTCCGCGAACGGCTGAAGCAGAAGGCGGGAACCCTGTCCGGCGGGGAACAGCAGATGGTAGCGATGGGCCGCGCCCTGATGGCGGACCCCAAGGTGCTGCTGATGGACGAGCCGTCGATGGGGCTCGCGCCGGTGCTTGTCAAGGAGGTCTTCAAGATCATCGAATCGATCCGCGCCCTGGGGCGCACCGTGTTCGTGGTGGAACAGAACGCGAACATGGCGCTGTCGATCGCCGACCGCGGCTATGTGATCCAGACGGGCCAGGTCGTGCTGACCGACACGGCCAAGAACCTGCTGGAGAACCCGCTGATGCGCGAGGCCTACCTAGGTGAGCTCTGAGGCAGGGTTGCCTGCCCAGCTCGACTCGCTCCGCGTGGTAGGTGCCGAGGAGCTCGCGCGCGAGCTGACCTACCCGGTGGCGGTCGCCGCGTTGGAGGCCGCGTTCCGCGACCTGGATCCCGACGCGATCGTGGATCGGTCGCACATCGTCACGCCTGCCGGCACCCTGCTCATGATGCCGGCGGTCTCGCCGGACTCGGTGGGCGTGAAGCTGGTGACGATCTCGCCCGCGAACGCCCGAGCGGGTCTGCCGACGATCCAAGCCTCGTACGTCGTGTTCGACGGTGTGACCCAGTCGGTGAAGGCGTTGCTGGATGGTTCGACGCTGACGGCGATCCGCACCGCCGCGGTGTCGGCGCTGGCCACCACCTACCTGGCGGCCCCGGAGGCGAGCCGGCTCGTGGTGTTCGGCGCCGGCGTCCAAGCATCCTCGCACGTCGACGCGATGCGTGCGGTGCGGCCGATCGAGGACGTGGTCATCGTTTCGCGCACCGTGGCCTCGGCGAACCGGCTCGTCGGCAGGCTCCGCGCCGAGGGGGTCGATACACGAGTGGGGGACGCCTCGGATGTGGCACGAGCCGGCGTCGTGTGCACGTGCACGACCAGCCGCGAGCCGGTGTTCGACGGGTCGCTCCTGCCGGAAGACTGCCACGTGAACGCCGTCGGCACGTACACGACCGACGCGCGCGAGCTCGACGATGCGGCGCTCCGGGATGCCTGCATCGTGGTCGAGACTCGGGAGGTCGCGCTCGCAGAGGCGGGCGATCTCGTGCTCGCTTTCGGCGACCGCACGGCCGACCGGATCGATCGGGACCTGCAGGAGGTGGTACGGGGCGAATCCCTCCCCGCCCGGCACCACTCCGTGTTCAAGTCGGTGGGGATGGCGTTCGAGGATCTCGCGGTCGCGACGGCAGGGTCGTGGGCGCGGCGACCCGGGTAGGGTCGCAGGGTGGGAGAAGCATTGATG
>JBKJXM010000260.1:0-7037 GCA_046716305.1 Candidatus Eiseniibacteriota bacterium | reverse complement strand
GTTCAACATGATCCCCATCTTCCCCCTCGACGGGTCCCGCATCCTGACCTGACTCCTCCCGGAGCGCGCGGCGGAGCGCTACCGCGCGCTCGAGCCGATCGGTCCGATGCTCCTCCTGGGCTTGGTCCTGATCGGGAGCATCTCGCGGGTCTCGGTCTTCGGGACTTTGATCTCGCCCATCGTCCGGACGCTGAGCTCGTTCTTTACCGGGGGAATGCTCGGATGAGCCGCGCCATGCCCGCCACGCGCGCCACGCCGGCCACGACCAAGCGCCCCCGGATCCTGAGTGGCATGCGCCCGACCGGCCGCCTGCACCTGGGGAATTACCTCGGAGCGCTCCAGAACTGGGTCCAACTTCAAGACTCGTCCGAGAACTTCCACATGGTGGCCGACTGGCACGCGCTCACGACCGACTACGAGCACACGGATATGATCCTGCCGAACACGCTCGAGATGGTCACCGACTGGCTGGCGGCGGGCATCGATCCGGAGAAGAGCCCAGTCTTCATCCAGTCGCACGTGAAGGAGCATGCGGAGCTCCATCTCCTCTTCTCGATGCTGGTCACGACGAGCCGCCTGGAACGGAATCCAACGGTCAAGGAGCAGGCGCGCGACCTCGAGCTGGAGGACCACATTTCCTACGGGCATCTCGGCTACCCGGTGCTCCAGGCCGCGGACATCCTCCTCTACAAGGCGAATCTGGTGCCGGTGGGGGAGGACCAGGTGCCGCACGTGGAGGTGACCCGGGAGATCGCGCGCAAGTTCAACTCGCTCTACGGCGAGGTGTTTCCGGTGCCCGAGCCCAAGCTCACGCTCTTCCCGCGGCTCCCCGGCCTGGACGGCCGGCGGATGAGCAAATCGCTCGGGAACACGATCCTCCTCGCGGACTCGCCCGAGGAGATCGCGGCCAAGATCAAGACCGCCTACACCGACCCCAAGAAAATCCGTCTGGGGGACCCCGGAAATCCGGACGGATGCGTCGTGTTCGCGTATCATCGCGCCTTCAACGGAGCGAACGCCGCGGCGATCGATATCGCCTGCCGCACGGGGAAGCTGGGGTGCGTGGCGGACAAGCGGGACCTGTCCGCCGTGCTGTCCGAGCGCCTCGCCCCGATCCGGGAGCGGCGGAAGGAGCTGGAGGCCCATCCC
The DNA here is from genome assembly GCA_046716305.1 of Candidatus Eiseniibacteriota bacterium. Classification (GTDB taxonomy): domain Bacteria; phylum Eisenbacteria; class RBG-16-71-46; order SZUA-252; family SZUA-252; genus DASQJL01. The sequence continues at coordinate 5,888 of JBKJXM010000260.1, read as the reverse complement.
GAGCGGGTGGTCGAGGCCCTTCGGGACGGCGAGGCGCGGGCGCGGGCGGTGGCCCGGGAGACCATGCGCGAAGTGCGCGAGGCGATGAGGATCGGATGACCGACGAGAAACCGCCGCAGAACCCCGAGTCCCCCGAGTCCCCCCGGTCCGAAGACCGCCTCCCGATGCGGGTGCTGCTCCCCGCGTTCGAGGGTCCGCTCGACCTTCTGCTCCACCTGATCCAGCAGAACGAGATCGAGATCGTCGACATCCCGATCGCGAAGATCACGCGCCAGTATCTGGAGACGCTCGATCTGATGCGCGAGCTGGATCTGGAGGTGGCCGGGGAATTCCTGGTCATGGCGGCAACGCTCATGCGGATCAAGTCGCGCATGCTTCTCCCTCCGGCGATCACCGCCGAGGAGGAGGAAGAGGACCCGCGCGAAGGGCTGGTGCGCCAGCTCCTCGAGTACCGCCGCTTCAAGGAGGCGTCGCGCGAGCTGGAGAAGCTCGAAGGGGACCGCCGGCTCCGGTTCGACCGGGGCGCGCCCGCGCAGCTCGAGGATCCGGACGCGAGCGAGCTTCTGCCGGTCAGCCTCTTCCGCCTGCTCGACGCCCTGAAGAACGTCCTCGCGCGCCAGGCGCCCGCGCCGGTCCACACCATCGTCGCCGAGACGATCCGGTTGGAAGAAGCGATCGGGCTCATCGAGACGCACCTCCGCGATCGCTCGCGCGCGTTGTTCGAGGAGATGCTCGACCTCTTCGTAACCCGCCTGGAGAAGATCACCGCGTTCCTGGGCCTCCTGGAGATGCTCAAGTCCGGGACCATCCAGGTCGCGCAGGAAGATCTGTTCGGGCCGATCTGGGTCGAGTGGCGCGGCGACGCGATCCCCGAGGACGAGCTTTCGGAGATCGCCGACGACGAGCCCGCGCCGCAGGCCATCCACGCCGAAGAGGAGTGATCCGCGCATGACACCAACGTCCACGACGCCCAGCACCCAGCAGATTCTCGAGTCCCTGCTCTTCGCGAGCGACGCGCCGGTCGGGCTCGCCACCCTGGTGGAAGTGCTCGACGGCCCCGACGAAGCGGCCGTGCTCTCCGAGCTCCAGGCGATGGCTCGCGATCTCGAGGAGAGCGGCCGGGGCGTGGCGCTGGTCGAGATCGCCGGCGGCTGGCAGCTCCTCTCCCGCAAGGAGTGCGCGCCCTGGATCGACCGCATGCTCCGCTCGCGCCGCAAGGTGCGCCTCTCGCGCGCCGGTCTGGAGACGCTCGCGATCGTGGCGTACAAGCAGCCCGTGACCAAGGTGGAGATCGACGGCATCCGCGGCGTCGACTCGAGCGGCTCGCTCCACACGCTCCTCGAGCGGGGACTCGTCACCATCAAGGGACGCTCGAAGGGCGTGGGACGCCCTCTGGTGTACGCCACCTCGGCCGACTTCCTCTCGTACATGGGGATCAACGACCTCGCCGATCTACCCGAGCTCAAGGAGCTGAGCGCCGTGCTCGAAGAGCGCGAGCGCCTGGAGATGGAGCCGGTAGACGCCGAGGCGTCCGTCCCCGCCGAAGCGGTCCCGGGCGGATCCGGCGAGGGTGCGGCTTAATCTCTTTCTCGCCCGCGCCGGACAGGGCTCGCGGCGCGAGGCGGATCAATGGATCAGGGATGGGCGCGTTCATGTGAACGGAAGCGTCCCCGAGGGAATGGGCGCCCCGGTCACGCCGGGCGTCGATCGCGTCACCCTGGACGGCGTGGCGCTCCACCTCCCCGAGACCGACCGCTACGCCGCCTACCACAAACCCCCCGGCGCCCTGGTCAGCCGCCGCTCGCAGGGGGGAAAGCCGACGATCTTCGATCGCCTCGGCGAATCCGCCCGCGGCCTCATGCCGGTCGGGCGTCTGGATTACGAATCCGAGGGGCTTCTCCTCCTCACATCCGACGGCGCGCTGGCCGAGGCGCTGCTCCATCCGCGTAGCGGCCTCGTGCGCAGCTATCGGGTCTGGGTCCGGCCCGTGCCCGAGCCGGCCGCGCTGCGGCGCTTTTCCGAGGGCGCAATCGTCGAGGGGGTCGCCGTGAAGCCGCTCCGCGTGGTGATCGAAGGAGCGGAGCGCGGCTGCGGCATCCTCAGCGTCGATCTCGCCGAGGGGAAAAAGCGCGAGCTCCGGGTCATCGCGAAGAACGCCGGGCTCGAGGTCGAGCGGCTGGTGCGGACGCAATTCGGACCCATTCGCCTGGGCACGCTCCGCCGGGGCGCGCTGCGTCAGCTCGCCCCGGCCGAGGTGGAAGCGCTCCGACGCGCCGCGCGGGAGAAGAGCCGTGGATGACCGCTCCGGGACCCCAAAGCCGGGGGCTCCCGCAGGCGACCGGGACTCGCTCCGAGCCGCCATCGACCGCCTGGACCGCGAGATCCTCCGGCTCCTCGAAGAACGCGCGGATGTCGCCGCGCGGATCGGGGCGCTGAAGGAGGCCGCGGGCGAGGGGACGCTGGACCCCGCGCGCGAGCGCGATCTGCTCGAGCGGATCGAGCGCGAGGCCACGGGGCGCTTTCCGCTCTCGGGCGTGCGCGCTATTTTCCGCGAGATCGTCTCCGCATCCCGCGCGGTGCAGGGCGCGTTCCGCGTCGCCTACCTGGGCGCCGAGGGAGGATTCGCCCACCAGGCCGCGGTGCAGCGCTTCGGCTCCTCTTCGAACTACGCCGCGACGCCCTCGCCGCAGCACCTCCTGGAAGCCATCGGCTCCGAGCGCGCCGAGTACGGCGTCTTCGCGCTGGAGGGGGACGCCGAGGATCCGCCGTTCGACGCCTACGATCTCCTGCTCACGTCCGAGGCCTCGCTGACCGCCGAGTTCGTCGACCGCGGGGGCTACGAAGCGCTGGGGAAGGCGCGCGCGCCGAAGCGGCTCTACGCGCATCCCGCGGCGCTCGCGCTCTGCCAGCGGTGGCGCTCGTCGCTCAAGCCCGGCGTCGCGATCGAGCCGGCCGCGGGCAGCCTGGAGGCGGGGCGTCGCGCGGCCGCGGACCCGGACTCGCTCTGCCTCGCGCCCGCGATCGTGGCCGACCTCTTGGGCCTGCCGCGGGTGGAAGAGGAAGCGGAGGACGCGCCGCGACGGACCAGGCGCTTCCTGGTGCTGGGCCGAGGCGGCGCCAAGCCGACCGGGCGCGACAAGACCGCGCTCCTCCTCGCGCTCGAGAACGCACCGGGCGCGCTCGCGGGCGTGCTGGGCCGATTCGCGGCGGGCGGCGTGAATCTCCTCTGGATCGAGTCGCGCACACACCGGTGGCGACCGGGCGAGCACCTCTTCCTGCTCGAGGTGGCCGGGCACCGGGAGGCGCCGCCGCTCCTTCCGGCTCTCGAGGAGATCCGTGGCTCGACGCGCCTCCTTCGCGTGCTCGGAAGTTTCCCGCAGGCCGAATCTGGGTGGTAGACTGCGCGGCGGATCAATCCCCGTGGAGAGCGGAGGCCATGACGCTGCGAGCGATGGACCCAGTCCGCCCCGAGATTCGAAACCTCACCCCATACGTCCCCGGCAAGCCGATCGAAGAGCTGGAGCGCGAGCTTGGCGTTGCCGGCGCGATCAAGCTGGCTTCCAACGAAAACCCGCTCGGCCCGAGCCCGCTCGCGGTCGCGGCCATCGCCGCGGCGGCTCACGGCGTGAACCGCTACCCGGACGGATCGTCCTACTATCTCCGCGAAGCCCTGAGCGCGCACTGGGGCGTTTCGCCGGAGTGGATCGCGGTGGGCTCGGGGTCGAACGACCTGATCGACGTTCTCTGCCGCATCCACCTCGATCCGGGCGACGAAGCGATCATGTCCCACCCCTCGTTCGTCATGTTCGCGATCGCGGTCAAGGTCGCGGGCGGGACGCTGGTGCGCGTGCCGGGGCGGGAGCTGTACCACGATCCCGAGGCGATGCTGGCCGCGATCACCCCGCGCACCAAGCTCGTCTACTTCTCCAATCCGGACAATCCCAGCGGCACCATCGTTCGCCGGCGCGCGATGGACGACTACTTCCGCCGCGTGCCCGACCAAGTGCTGACGATTCTCGACGAGGCCTACTTCGAGTACGTCACCGACCCCGAGTATCCGGACGGCCTGGAGTACCTGCGCCGCGGGAAGCGGGTCGCGGTACTGCGGACCTTCTCGAAGATCTACGCGCTGGCGGGGCTCCGCGTGGGCTACGGCTTCTTTCCCGAGGATCTGGCCGCGCTGGTCCACCGCGTGAGGCTTCCCTTCAACTCGACCACCATAGGGCAGGCCGCGGCCCGGGCCAGCCTGGGTGACGCGGAGCAGGTGCGGCGGAGCCGCGAGTCCAACGCGGAGGGAGTCGCCCGGCTGGAGCGGGCGCTCCCGGAGCTTGGAATCCAGCTCACGCCCACCTGGGCCAACTTCGTGCTCGCCCGCTTTCCGGGATCCGCGGTCGAGGCGGCGCGCACGCTCGAGCGCCGGGGCGTCATCATCCGCCCGATGACTTCGTTCGGGCTGCCGGCGGAGTACGCCCGCATCAGCGTGGGAACCCGGCTCGAGAACGAACGGCTGATCGAGGCGCTCGCCCGACTGACGTGACCGATCGCCCCGACTCCCCGGCGCACTCCCCGGCGCCGGCTCTCCCGCGCCGGGTTCACATCGTCGGCCTCGGCCTGATGGGCGGATCGCTCGGCCTGGCGCTGCGCGCCCAGAGCCCCTCGATCGCCGTCGCCGGATACGACGCGGACGCCGCCGCCGCGCGCGAAGCGCTCGCGCGTGGCGCGGTGACCGAGCTGGCCGACGCTCCGGAGCGGATCCACGCCGGCGCCGAGGTGGTCGCGCTCGCGGTACCGCCGCGCGCCGCCGCGGCCCTTATCGGGGTCAGCGGCCCGATCGGGACCGCGCTCCCGCCGGGCGCGCTCGTGATGGATCTCTCGAGCGTCATGCTCCCGCCTCTCGCCGCCGCGATGGAGCCGCGCTCCGCGCCGGTCGCCGACCGCTACGTCGCGGCGCACCCGCTCGCGGGCTCCGAGTCCTCGGGCATCGGCGCCGCGCGCGCGGATCTCTTCGCCGGCGCGGCCGTGCTCATCGGCCGGCCGCTCGACGCAGGGTCGCCGGGCGCGCGGATCGCGGCGCTCTGGAGCGCGCTCGGGGCCAACCCATCCGCCATCGCCCCACCGCTCCACGACGCCTTGGTCGCGCTGACCAGCCATCTCCCGTACGCGGCCTCGGTCGCCCTGGTGCGCACCCTCCGCCGCACCGGCTCCATGACGCGCGCGCTCGCCGAGACGGCGGGTCCGGGGCTCCGCGACACGACGCGCGTGGCCGCGTCCCCCTCGGCGCTCTGGGCCGAGATCCTCTCCCTGAACGGACCCAAGCTGATTCCGGCGCTCGAGCTTCTCGAGCGGGAGGTCCGCGCGCTCCGGCACGCGATCGCCGAGGGAGGGCCCGCGCTCCGCACCCACTTGGAGGAGGCGCGCGCCTTCCGCGAAGAGCTGTCGGCATGAGCCGCGCCGCGACGCGCCCCGGACGCGCGCTCCGGGGCGAGACCTCGGTGCCGGGGGACAAGTCGATCACGCAGCGGGCCGTGCTCCTGGGGGCGCTCGCGCCGGGGGAGACGCGCATCCTCGGCGGAAACCCAGGCGCGGACGCTCGCGCGGCGCTCGGCATCGTGCGGGCGCTGGGGGCGGGCGTGCGCGGGGCGTCGGCTCCACGAGCCGCGACGGGCAAGGCGGCGCGACCCACCGAGTGGGTGATCCGCGGCGGCTCGCTCGCCGAGAGCGAACTGGTGCTCGACGCGAAGAACTCGGGGACCGCGCTTCGGCTGGCGACGGGGCTCCTCGCCGCGCAGCCGTTTCTCTCCATTCTGACCGGCGACGCTTCGCTCCGGCGGCGGCCCGTGGATCGCGTGATCGGCCCGCTCCGCGCGCTCGGCGCGGACATTCACGCG
>JBKJXM010000259.1:0-6472 GCA_046716305.1 Candidatus Eiseniibacteriota bacterium | reverse complement strand
CCCTTCGACCCTCCCTTACCGCCTCCTCGGTTTGCTCACCTTTTTGATCAAGCTTGTCGCGATCCGGGCTTCTTCCTCCGTCTCAAACCCGTAGACGGCTGAATACCTCCGTCCAACGACCTGGACGACCATGAAGCTGGTGTTGATCCCGGCCCCCGCAATCGCCTCCGCGATCTCGCTCCCGAGCCCCGGCCGATCATCTCCAGTAGCCAGAAGCGTCGGAATGGACGAGGAGTCGAGACCTGCTGTCTTCGCCGCCGCCTGCGACTTCTTTCCGGAAACCGGAGAAAGTTCAATCGCCGCTCTGGTCGGCTCACCAGGGAATCGGTAGGCCATGATCACTTGCAGGCTCGCACCCGCGTCCGCGAGCGGCTTCAAGGTCCGGGCGAGCATACCTGGCTTGTTCTCAATCTCGTTTCGCCACAACGTGATCTTCTTGACGGTAACCGCCATTTCCGAGCCCTCCATCCGGGATTGTCTTCCGTGATTGTGACCAACCAGGGTGCATCATGGCAGATGGGAGCAGCTTCGGGAGCGCGCGTCGTCCTCCCGGAAGCCAGACCCCATCCTACCTCACCCCGCAGAGCTCCACGGGCCCTGGCCGGCCGAAGAGAAAACCCTGGAAGGCGTGGCAGCCCTGGCGGGCAAGGAAGTCCCGCTGCTCCTCGGTTTCCACCCCCTCGGCCATGACCGCGAGACCCAGGCTTTGCACCAGGGCCATAATGGTGCGGACAATAGCGGCATCGCTGGGGTCGGTGAGTACATCGCGCACGAAGGACTGGTCGATCTTCACCTGGTCGAGGGGCAGGTGCTTCAAGTAGGAGAGCGAGGAATAGCCGATGCCGAAGTCGTCCAGGGAGAAGCCCGTACCGTAGGCTTTCAGGGCGGTTATTTTGGCGATGGTTTCCTCCATATCGTCCAGCATCGGGTTTTCGGTGAATTCCAGCACGAGTTTCTGCGGATCGGCGCCGGAGCCTTCGATCACCCCCAGCACCCGTGCCACGAACTCCGGGTGACGGAACTCCCGAGCGCTGACGTTCATCGCCAGCGTGAGGTGGGCCGTGTCCGGCCGGGCACTCCAAGTCACCAGCTGGGCGCACACGGTTTCCAGCACCCACTGGCCCAGGGGCTGGATCAGCCCCGTTTCCTCAGCCAGGGGAATGAACTCGGACGGAGGGACCAAGCCGCGGCGAGGATGTTGCCAACGCACCAGCGCCTCGGCGCCCGTCAGGCGGGCCTCGCCATCCACCTGAGGTTGGTAGTGAAGAACAAACTGGCCTTCCCGCACCCCTCGGCGCAGGTCGGCCTCCAGTGCGATGCGGGCGGTGACCGCGGCCTGCATCTGCGGATCGAAGAAACGCAGGGTGTTGCTGCCCGCCGCCTTGGCCTGATACATGGCGAGATCCGCCCGCTTCAGCAAGTCATCGCCGGCCTCCCGATGATCGCTGAACAGGGAGACGCCGATGTTTCCGGTGCTGTGATGTTCGTGACCGGCGAGAAGGCTGGGTGCAGCGAGGGCGACAAGGATCTTCTCGCCGACGATCTCGGCCTGGGTGGCGGCTTCCTGGGGACTTTTGCTCAGGTCTTCCAGCATCACGACGAACTCGTCGCCCCCCAGGCGAGCTACCGTGTCGTGAGCGCGCACACAGGTAAGAAGCCGACGGGCGACCTGTTGCAGCAGCAGGTCGCCAACATCGTGGCCCTGGGTGTCGTTGACGGTCTTGAAGTCGTCCAGATCGATGAAGAGGATTGCCCCCCGCCGCCGGCTGCGGGCGCACGCCGCCAATGCCTGGTGCAACCGGTCCAGCAGAAGCCGTCGGTTGGGCAACTGGGTCAGCGAATCATAGAAGGCCAGATGTTCGATTTTTACCTCGGCTGCCTTGCGTTGGGTGATGTCAATCAGCGTACCCACATAGTGGGTGACTTCTCCGCCGCTCCCCTTCACCGCGGTGATGGTGAGCCATTCGGGAGACACATCGCCGCTCTTTTGCCGGTTCCAAATTTCTCCCCGCCATGCCCCGGTGCGATTGATGCTCTCCCACATCTCGGCGTAAAAGGCCGCGTCCTGGTGGCTTGACTTGAGGAGACGCGGCGTCTGCCCCACGGCTTCCGCGGCAGTGAAGCCGGTGATGTCGGTAAAGGCCCGGTTGATTCTCAGAATTACGTTTCCGGCGTCGGTGACGAACATGCCTTCCTGGGACTCGAAGGCGGTGGCGGCGACGCGAAGCTCTGCCTCCGCCCGCTTGCGCTCGGTGATGTCGGTGAGGGCGATACGCACTATAGGTGGATTGTCACCGGCAGCCACCCGCAGGCAGTCCAGCTGGGCTTGAAACACGGAACCATCGCCGCGCTGGAGCGCCAGCTCCCATGCTTGCCGCTCGTCGTGCTGCATCACGCTCACGAATAGACGATGATATCGGTCGCGGTCTTCGGGGGCGACAAATCGGGTGAAGCGGCGCCGGAGCATTTTCTTGCGCTCCTCCCCCAGCAACAGGGCGCCGGTCAGGTTGACTTCGGAGATCAGGGCCTCGCCGGTAAGGGTGAGGTAGCCGACAGGGGCAAACTCATAGAGCTCCACATAGCGGTCGCGGGATTCCTCCAAGGCGAGCTGGGCGCGCCGCAACTCATCGTTCTGCACCTCCAGTTCGATCTGGTGCACCTGGAGTTCGTGCAGGAGCTCCTCGGCGGAACGGACCGCCCCATCCGTCTGTGGGGCGCGGGCAAGCTGCGCCTCCACCTTCGCCCGCAGTTTTGATTCGCGCGGTTTCATCCCATCGCGTTTCTGGTTCATGCGCTCACCTTCTCACCCGGCGCTGGCATCTCCATCGCCAGCAGGATCAGCTGGGTATCCCCAGTCTGGCCGACGATGCGGCGGGCGCTGAGCAGCATCTTGCACCGGCCAATGAAGGGGAAGTCGTGTTCTACCGCGTAGCCTTCGAAACTCCGGTCGCGCGGCAGGACGGTCTCGAGCAGTTCCCGCAATGCGGGGATGTCCCACTGGCCGTTGCCCAGTTCGTAGAGCGGGCGGCCCACGGTCTCTTCCGGCGCGACGTGGAAGCGCCGGTAAAACGAGCGGCTGGCGGAGACGACGCACAAGGCGCCATCCAGCACGATGAGCGGCTCGCGCACTGTATCGACGATGCCCGCGGCCAGTTCCCGCGCCCCCTGCAGCGCCTCTTGCGCCTGCTTCATCTCCGTGAGGGGCACAAAGGTCAGCGCCACGCCCGCGATCACGTCGTCCAGGGTGCGGTAGGGCTGGATGCGCGCCAGATACCAGGCGCCGCCGGTGGTGCGCACCTCGCGCTCGAACGGCACCAGGGTCTCGAGTACGGCCTGGGCCTCGGCAAGTAGGTCCTCGCCCTCCAGATCGGACTTGATGTCGCCCAGTGGCCGCCCCACGTCCGAAGCGACCAGGTGATAGACCCGCACCGCCTCGCGCGTGTAGCGCCGGATGGCCATGTGTTCGTCGAGGAAGACGGTGCCAATGTTGATGTTGTCGAGCAGGTTCTTCATGTCGTTTTGCATGCTGGCGAGTTGCTCGATCTTGGCCTGCAATTCGGCATTGACCGTCACCAGTTCTTCATTAACGGATTGCAGCTCCTCCTGGGAGGTCTCCAGTTCCTCATTGGTCGATTGCAATTCCTCGTTGGTGGATTGCATCTCCTCGTTGGTGGACTTCAATTCCTCATTGGAGGCCTGCTGTTCCTCGATGGTGGCGTGGAGGTTCTCTTTCGCGTAGGCTAGATCGTGCTCCAGTTCCTCGATGTGCCGGGCGTCGACCGATCCGGCCGCGCGTTTGCCGCGAGCGGACTTGCCAGGCGCCGCGCGCGTCACGTCCTGGAAGCTCACCAGCAGCAAGCCCTCGTCGGCATCCGGGTCGCGCAGCGGGCGCACACTGAAGCTCACGGTCTGGGAGTCGCCGTTGGCCTTGATCGACAATTCCCGGCTCAGAGTCGGCGCGCCCTGGCTGACGGCGCTTTGGACGGCGGCGCGCAGTTCCAGTTGCAAGTCCTCATGCGCCATCTCGACCACGTTGAGCGTGGCCTGGCCGGGGGCCGGGCGCAGGTATCGGCCGGTCTCGCCGTGCACATAGAGGATGTTTCCCTTCAGGTCCGTTATCACCGAGGCGGGGGCGTAGGACTGGATCAGTACCCGCTTGGCCAGCTCGGCGAAGTTGGCCCCCTTCGGCTTCTTCACCGTCGCGTCCGGCGCCTTGTCGCCGCTGTCCGCGGCCCAGAACAAGCCGCCGGCCGCCACCGCACCGATGGAGGTGACGGCGTGGGTAGCCCGGTAGAGCTTCCACTTTCGGCTGAGCGGCGCGAACAGGTCGGTGTGGCTGCCAATGCTCTCCGAGGGCGAGAGGAACAGTACGCCGCCCGGCTTGAGGGCGTAGTGGAAGGTGGGGATGAGGCGGTTTTGCAGCTCCGGCTCCAGGTAGATCATGAGATTTCGGCAGCTGATCAGGTCGAGCTTAGTGAAAGGCGGGTCCTTGATGACGGACTGTATGGCGAACACCACCATCTCTCGGATTTCCTTCTTCACCCGGTACCCGGCCTCTTCCTTGACAAAGAAGCGGCGCAGCCGCTCCGGCAGGACATCCTGGACGATATTGAGCGGGTAGGTGCCGGAGCGCGCCACGGCGATGGCGTTCGCGTCGAGGTCGGTGCTGTACATCTGGACCTTGAACTCCTGCCGGGTCTCATCCAGAAACTCGCGCAGCAGGATGGCGATGGAGTAGGTCTCTTCGCCGGTGGCGCAGCCCGCCACCCAGACACGGAACACGTAGCCTCCCGGCTTGCCCGCGAACAGTTGCGGCAGGATATCTCTCTTCAGTGTGGCGAAGGCCTCCGGCTCGCGGAAGAAGCTGGTGACGTTGATCAGCAACTCCTTGAACAGCGATTGCACCTCGGCGGGATGCTCCTTGATGTAGCGGGCATAGACCTCCGTGTCATCGATATCGTGCTGCAACATGCGCCGTTCGATGCGGCGGCCGATGGTGCTCTTCTTGTATCGGGAGAAATCGTGGCCGGTGCCGGAACGCACCAGCGCCAGGATGCGATTCAAGCCGCTTGCCGCGGCCGGAAGCGTTTCCTGGCGAAACACCACAAGGTGCCTTCTCGTCAGCAGCGCCTCCGGCATGTTTCCCACCGGCAGGACATGGGTGGCGTAGCCGGCCTGGATGGCGCTGACCGGCATGCCGTCGAATTTCGCCGTGGCCGGTTCCTGTACGAACGAGACGCCGCCGGCGCCGAGGATAGCGCGCAGCCCCAGCGTGCCGTCCGTGCCGGTGCCGGAGAGGATGATGCCGATAGCCTGTTCTCCTTGATCCTCGGCCAGGGAACGCAGGAAGACGTCAATCGGCAGGCGGTGCCCGCGCGGTAGTTCCGGAACGCTCAATTGCAGGGTGCCGTGGAAGATGGTCATTTCGCAGTTGGGCGGGATGACATACACGTTGTCGGGCGCCACAGCCATCTGGTCCTGCGCCACCACTACCGGCAAGGCAGTGCTGCGCTGCAGGATCTCGGTGAGGACGCTGGCGTGGTCCGGATCGAGGTGCTGCACCAGTACGAAGGCAATGCCACTGTCGCGCGGAACCTTACGGAAAAACTCCTCGAAGGCCTCGAGCCCGCCAGCGGAAGCACCCAAGCCAACGATGGGGAACCCGACGGTGCCCGTCGCTTCCGCTTGCTGCGCTTCCGCCTCGGCCGGGGAGGCCGGGGTGACCGAGCCCTTGGGGTCTGCTTTCGTCTCTACTTTCCTGGCTACCACGAAATCCTCTCATCACGTCGGGCTCGGTACCCGCATTCCTCGAATTGTAGTCCCGTCCGGTTGATTGGACCAAGCAGCGTCCATGCTACTGCGCGTTCAGGATATCGGACCATGCCATCCTCCGGCATTTGAAATGGCCTTCGAATTCAGCGCCTCACTCAGCGAGCCTCGTGGCGGTCGCGACCTCTTGAGGGCCGGGTCGTAGCGATCCGCTCCCCGCAGTTCCTGGCGCGTTCGTGGATCGCTCTCTAGTATCGCGCGCTAGAAGGAAGAGAGCCGCATTGTGGCCCGAACGAGGAGAAGCGCGCAAGGGACCGCTCTGGGCCCCTCCCAGGATCAGCACCATTGCCCAAAACACGCGGACTAGGGCGCCTCGGCCAAGTCGCGCCCCCAGGCCCACATACGCGAAGACCCCGGCAGCTCACGCCACCGAGGCCCGCGCTATCGTGAGGCCGCCGAGTTTGCGACCGTGTCATCTGGGTGCCCCGCACGTAGCCCCCTTCGAAGCCGTTTTTCGTCAGGAACGTAGCCGATTGCTTGCACCCAACATGCCAGGGCCAAGCCAACCTCTTCAAACTTGGTCGTTGCCGCAGGGTCAGAGTCGGTGTCCGACTATTCAGCGGAGGATGACTTTTCGTTCCTCCTGGAGTGCGGCAGACGGAGCGACAACGCGGATGAGGTAGACGCCTGCTGCGACGGCACG
>JBKJXM010000258.1:0-4060 GCA_046716305.1 Candidatus Eiseniibacteriota bacterium | reverse complement strand
AGGAGCAGGATCGAGACCAGCCCGAAGGCGGCGTCCAGCGCCAGTGTCGCCGGATAGCCCCACCGGCTCAGCGCGTGCCCCTGCCAGGTCGACGAATACGAATACACGACGTTGCAGAGGGCCATGTAGGCCGTGAACTGGGTCGCCGCCACCGCCGGCTTCGTGACGTCCATGTAGATCGCGGTGCCCGCCCCGTACATCAGCCCCTGGAAGACCGCGTAGGCCAGCGTGAGCGCCCAGAACACCGCCACGAGATCGGCGGGAACGGGCGGGCGGTCCGGCGCCGTCGGGCTGACCGGCAGGACCCACCCGAAGCGCTGCATCGCAACGGCCATGGCGAACGTGGGAATCGTGGTGCCGGCGATGAAGATGGCCAGCGTGCGGCGCCGGCCGAAGCGATCCGACAGCCACCCGCCGAGGACGCAGAAGGACGCGGAGAGCGCCGCGATGCAGATTTGCAGCAGCCCGATCTGGCTGTCGCTCAGGCCCAGCTCCACCGCGAGGTTGGACAGAAGCGCCATCGAGAGCGCGTACGCCCCCATCGGGAGGAGCGCGAGAAAGATCGCCACGAACGCGGCGCGGCTCCCGACGAAGGCCCGGCCCGCATCACGCACGAAGCGCGCCATCTCCTTCGCGATCGCGGCGAGAGGCGGTCCCGTCCGCGGGGCGCGCGGCGGCCCCAGAGCCTCCCGCATGGGCCCCGGCACCAGGAGCGTGACGAGCGCGATCGCTCCCGCTACGAGAAAGAACGTGGCGCGGAATCCCACGAGGGGCGTGAGGAGCAGCACGCCCGCCCCGCCCACGGCCACACCGAGATAGTTCCCCGCGAACATGAGCCCGTTCGCGAGCCCGCGCTCGTCGTCGCGCAGCGTGTTGACGGCCAGGGCGTCGATCGCCACGTCCTGCGTGGCGGCGAAGACGTTCAGGATCAGGACGAGGGCCGTGAACAGCCCGAGGTGGGTCCGGAAGTCGACCGTGGCCGCGGCCAGGAGCATGACGACCATCATCGCCTGCGTGAGGAGGATCCATCCGCGGCGCCGGCCCCATCGTTCGCTCGCGAGGACGTCCACGACGGGGCCGAAAGCCCACTTGATCGCCCACGGGAGCCAGAGGGCGCCGATGAAGGTCCCGATGGTGGCGGGGTCCATCCCCTGCCGGCGCATCTGGGTCGCGATCGCGGTGCCGGTGAATCCGGAGGGGATCCCTTCGGTGAGGTAGAGGAGGAAGAACGCCCCCAGCCGCCCCCGGCGGGTCGCGAGGAGATTGGGGAATCTCAAGCGGGGATCGTCTCCGGCACGCCGCAACCGTGCGCGATCACGAACCGGGTGGCAACCGAAAGATGCGGCCCGGGGTCTGGTCCGCGGCGTCCCGTTGGGCTACGCTCGACGGAGGAGGTGGAACGATGTCCCTGTGGAAGCTCATCGGTCTCGACAGCGCGCCGGGCCGCGGTACGCCGGGCGACGCCCTCACGCCGTCGGCCGACGCGATGCGGAGCGTGGTCGCGCGGCTCGAGCGGCTGCCGCCGGAGCGCGCGCGCTACCTGGCGCTCTTCGCCTATGTCCTCGGCCGCGTGGCGAACGCGGATCTCGAAATCACCGAAGCCGAGACCCACACTATGGAGCGCGAAATCCGCGCGCTGGGCGGACTGGAGGAAGCCGAGTCGATCCTGGTAGTCGAGATCGCCAAGGGGCAGCATCGCCTGTTCGGGTCCACGGACAGCTACCCGATCACGCGCGAATTCGCGCGGACGGCGACCCGGGAGCAGAAGCTCCAGCTTCTCGAATGTCTCTACGCGGTTTCCGCGGCGGACGCGGCGGTGTCGGGAACGGAAGAGAGCGAGATCCGGCGCATCGTGAACGAACTGGACCTGTCGCACGAGGAATTCATCGCGACCCGGAGCGCCTTCCGCGAGCACATCGCGCTTCTCCGGGATGCTCCGCGCGGGGACGCTCCGCGCGCCGAGCCCTAGCGGGATGAACTCTACTGCTCCCCGGCCCGACTTCGACTCCCTGTGGGACTACGATCGCCCCGAGGCGAGCGAGGCCGAATTCCGGCGCCTCCTCCCCGCGGCCCGCGCATCGGGAGACCCCGACTATCTCGTCCAGCTCCTCACCCAGGTGGCCCGGGCCCAGGGCCTGCAGATGAGGTTCGACGAGGCCCGGCGGACGCTGGACGAGGCGGAGGCGATGCCGACCGGCGAGGCGGGCGTGGCGAGCATCCGCCTCCTCCTGGAGCGCGGGCGCATCTTCAACTCGTCGAAGCGCCATGAAGAATCGAAGGCCCTGTTCCGCGAAGCCTGGGAGCTGGCGCGGCGCGTGAGGGCGGAAGCCTTCGCGGTGGACGCGGCCCACATGCTGGGGATCGTGGAGACGGAAGAGGCTTCGGTCGAATGGAACCAGAAGGCGATCGCGATCGCCGAAGCGTCGGACGATCCGAAGGCCCGGCGCTGGCTCGGATCGCTCTATAACAACCTCGCGTGGACCCGCCACGACGGTGGAGACCCCGCCGCCTCGCTCCACCTCTTCCAGAAGGCCCTCGCCGCGCGCGAGGCCGAGGGAGATGCGAAGAAGATCCACGTGGCGCGCTGGTCCGTGGCGCGCGCGCTGCGTTCCCTGGGGCGACTGGACGAGGCGCTCGCCATTCAGCTGCGCCTCCTCACGGAAGGGACGCCGGACGGATACGTGCACGAGGAGATCGCCGAATGCCTTCTCGCGCGGGGCGAGGAGAAGGAAGCCGCGCCGCACTTCTCCGCGGCGTTCCACGCGCTCTCCTCCGACCCCTGGCTCACGCGGGACGAGCCCGGCCGCCTGGAGCGAATGCATCTTTTGAGCCATCGGGTGGGCCATGGGGATACAGTGTCCCCGAATCTCGAGCGCGAATCACCGGCGTGAACCCAGGGAGGCACCCATGAACCGCTTCCGTCTCTCGCTTCTGGGCGCGGTCGCCGCCTTGGCCCTCCACAGCGCGCCGGGACGCACCGCCGAGCCCGAGTCGAAACCGCCCGCCTGGGATTGGCCGGTGCGCCCGGAAAACCTCAAGGTCCTCCCCAAAAAGACGTCTCCCGAGCAGCTCCGCGCCGTCATGACGAGCTTCACGAAGGCCCTCGGCGTCCGCTGCTCGCACTGCCACGTCGGCGAGGAGGGAAAGCCGCTCTCCACCTACGATTT
Organism: Candidatus Eiseniibacteriota bacterium; assembly: GCA_046716305.1. GTDB lineage: Bacteria > Eisenbacteria > RBG-16-71-46 > SZUA-252 > SZUA-252 > DASQJL01. The sequence goes on along the minus strand of JBKJXM010000258.1, from coordinate 893 downwards.
CCCCTCCGACCGAAATCCCAAGAAGGAAGTCGCCCGGGGCATGGTGAAGATGGTGAAGATGGCCAACGAAGAACTGCGCGAGATCCGGGAGGAAGTTCCGAACGCGCGGCTGGCCGGCGTGGAGGTCCAGTGCGTCATGTGCCATCGCGGACTGGTCGTGCCGCTGACGCTCTCGGGCACGCTGACCAAGGCCTACTCCTCCGCCGGGGCGGACTCGGCGATCATCGAATACGGCCGGCTCCGGAGGCGCACCTTCGATTCCGGCGCCTACGATTTCCGGGAGCCCTCGCTGGACGAGCTGGGCGAGTACGCCCTCGCCAAGAACGACACGCTGGGCGCGATCAAAATCTTCGAGTTGAACATGAGGCAATTCCCCGAATCCGGCCGCGTGTATGAGCGTTTGGGCCGGGCGTATCTCTCCCTGGGAGACACGGCCAAAGCCATGACCAGCTTCCAGCGGGCGCTCAACGTGGATCCGGAGAACAGGGGCGCGCGCGAGGGCCTGCGCCGGCTCCAGCGCATCCGCTGAGCGCATAGCGGCCGAGCCCTGTGGAGAGTGCATAGCGGCCGAGAGCTACGCACACTCCACGGCGCCCGCTAGACGCTACGGCATCCCGACCACCCCACAGCCGATCCGCGCCCCCGAGTTCCCCGCGGGCTGCGACACGTAGTCGTCCTCACTCGCGTGGACCAGCACGGAGAGACCCGTGAGCTGGGCGTAGTCGAGCAAGGCGTCCACGCGGTCGTAGCTCGCCGACCCGTCGGGGCCGGCCTCGAGGTTGCCCAGGTCCCCGACGTGCCTCGCGCCGCGCGGAGCGGTCGGTCCCCCGTGAGGCGCTCCGTCCGGGTTGAAGTGGCCCCCCGCTGACGAAGCGTCGGGCGCGCTGCAGTCC
>JBKJXM010000257.1:0-6832 GCA_046716305.1 Candidatus Eiseniibacteriota bacterium | reverse complement strand
GCAGCGGCCTGTAGACGTCGGGATTGGCAGCCATGGGGAAAAAGAGCGGCGTCGCGCCGGCGCCCTGGTAGTCGCGGATGGCCGCCGCCTCCGGGACGAGGCACGCGGTGAAGTGCCGCGCGTTTCGCCGGACCAGATGGAACTGGTGGATGTTGTTGCAGAAAAAATTCACGATCGGCGCGATCCGTTCGCGAACCTCGTCGGTGGCGGCCGGCTCGAGGTGGCTGTCGGAGACGTACGTGAGCACCAGGTCGAGCGGTGCCGCGCGGTGGGCGCTCCGGACGGCATTCAGGAATCGCTCGGTGTAACGCGCCCGCGGCGCCGCCGTCTCGGGGGCGTCGGGGGGCAGGTCGAAGAGTTCCTGCGTCCCCTCGTCCCAGTGCACCACGTCGTGCCCCATCGCGACCAAGGGGTCGTGGAGATTAGCCATCCAGAGATTAGAGGCGAACGTCGGGGTGGGGCTTCTAGCGAGCGCGAAGAAGATCCGCATGTCGCGCGCTCGCTAGACCGGGCCGGACCGCACGGGCGCTACTTCACGCCCTCGGCGATCGTGACCGGATAGAAGTGAATCGTGTTCGGGAGGTGCCGCACCTCGCGAAAACCCGCCTCGCGCAGCAGCCGCTCCAGTCGCGCGGGGCTGAAGCCGCTCTTGTGGAACGCGTATTCGTTCTTCTGGCTCCCGTAGACCAGCCGGTAATACCAGTCCTTCGCGGCCTCGTCGGTCTGCGCCAAGAGCTGGCGCGCGGTCTCCTCGAAATCGGGCACGTCCACGTGCAATACCCCGCCGGGTTTCAACAGCCCGTGCCAGTACCGAAGAACGCCCGGAACGTCGTGCATCGGGAGATGCTCCAGGCACTGCGCCGTTCGAATCTCGTCCGCGCTGTTTGGCGGGCAGGGCAGCGCGTCCACCGCGGCGTAGGCGTCGACCACGCAGAACTGCCGCTCGCGGTCCTCCACGGCGACCGCCGCGCGCGCTTCCAGCGTGGCGCGCGATTCGTCCTTCTTGTAGTAGCGGTCCACGGTCGTGCGGTTCTTTTCCATCAGATCGGGGCGCTCGCCCGCCAGGAAGGAGTACCCCGCCACGGGCACGTCCAGGTTCACGTAGCCGTCGAGATAGACCGTGCCGCATCCGAGATGGAGTTTCAGCGCCATCGGCGAGTCAGATCGCGCTGGGATCGCGGAACAGCCGGACCACCGTCAGGGCGAGGATCTTCAGGTCGAAGCCCATCGACCAGTTCTCGATGTAGTAGAGGTCGTACTCGATGCGGCGCTCGAGCGGCGTGTCGCCTCGGAGTCCGTTCACCTGCGCCCAGCCGGTGATCCCCGCCTTCACGTGGTGGCGAAGCATGTAGCGCGGCACGGAGGCGCGGAATCGGCCGACGAAAAGGGGCTGCTCCGGCCGCGGCCCCACCAGGCTCATGTCCCCCACGAACACGTTCCAGAGCTGCGGCAGCTCGTCCAGCGAGAGCTTCCGGAGCACGGCGCCGGCGCTCGTGCGGCGTGGGTCGTCGCGCTGGGTCCACTGGGCGCCGCCCGCGTCGGCCTGGGGCACCATCGTCCGGAACTTGAGCATGCGGAACTTCCGCCCGACCAGCCCCACGCGATCCTGCGCAAAGAAGACCGGGCCCGGCGAGTCGAGCTTTACCCAGAGCGCGATCGCGAGGAGAAGCGGCGAGAGAATGACCAGCCCGACGCCGGCAAAGACGATGTCGAACGCGCGCTTTAGTACTCCGTTCCACCCCTGATCCGGACTCTCCGTCACAAGAACCACCGGCATCCCGTCGAAATCCTCGACGCTCGCGTTCAGCGTGAACGCGCGCGCGAGGTCGGGCACCAGCCGTACCGCCACCGTCGAATCGCTGAGACGCTCCAGGGCCAGCAGTTCCGCCTCGTGCTCGGATCGGGAGAGCGCGAGGTAGACGAGCTGGGCGCCCGTGCGCTCCACCAGCTCGGGCAGGTCGGCGACCGAGCCCAGGACCGGAAGCCCGTCCACCTCGGTGCCGCCGTTCGCCGGCTCCGCGCTCACGAAGCCGTGGAGCGCGAATCCGTAGTCCGAGTGCACCGCCATCTTCCGCGCGACGGCCGTGGCCATGGGACCCGTCCCCACGATCAGTACGTGGCGCAGGTTCAGCCCCTGGCGGCGGAGCGTGCGGAGCGCGGAGCGAACCGCGATCCGCGCGGCGCAGAGCGCGAACGCGGCGATTCCCGCGAAGAGGAGGAGCACCGAGCGGGCCACCTCGCCGCGCAGGAAGTAGGAGCCCAAGGCCGCGACCGCGGTCACGATCGCGATCCCCTGGAGCACCCCGAACAGCTCCTGGGAGAGCCGTGCGGTGCGCGCCGATCGGTACAGGTGGAGCCCGCGCAGCACCAGGAGCGAAACCGGCGTGGCCACCGCGCCGAGCAGGACGTAGGTGCGGATCGACGGGACGCCGAGCGGCGCGGGGAGCTTGAGGAGGTGGAAGCGGACCCAGTAGGCCGCCATCCACGACGCGAAGATCAGAACGGCGTCGAGGAGGAAGACGGCGCTCACGAAAAGCTGGCGGTGCTTCGCGAACATGCGGTCAGCGTCTCCGGCGGCTCACGCGGGCGGCGCCGCGGCGGGCACGGGTGCCGGAGGCGGGCCGAGAAGCGCCCGAATCGCCGTCCGGACTTCTTCGATCTCGATCAGGTTCACGCAGGGCAGCTCCGGGTGGACGCAGTGGATCTGGGTGCACGGGAAGCAATGGACCGGGTGGTGGAGCGTGATCGACCGGTCCGACCACGGTCCGAACCGTCGCGGGTCCTGGGGTCCGAACAGCGCCACGGTCGGAGTGCCGCACGCGGCCGCCAGGTGCGCGATCCCGCTGTCGTTCCCGACGAGGAGGCGGGAGCGCTGGAGCAGTGCGGCCACCTCGGGCAGGGAGAGCGCCCCGAACAGCGACGTCACGCGGCCGTTCCGCGCGTGCCGGAGCACCGCGGCCTCGACGTCGCGCTCTTCCGCGGAACCCAGAAGTACGATCTGCGCATGATAGTGCTCCCCGACCCAATCGGCAATCGCGGCGAAGTGCTCCGGGAGCCATGCGCGAGGGCGCCAGGAAGCCCCGGGATGGATGCAGATTATGGGGCGGGCGGGGTCCACCCCAGCGGCGGCGAGGCGCTGGGCGACGACGTCCCGCGCCGCGAGGGGCGCGTGCGCTTCCGCCGGCGGAATGCGGGGGCCGGCCGCGGCGGGCGACCGAGTCGTTGAGGCGAGCAGCGGGCGGACAGTCTCGTAGTTGGTCTCGACCTCGTGGAGCGGCGCCCGACTCCGTGCGCCCTCGCCGCCGAGGCGGCGCCGGATCCAGTCGCGCAGGCGAACGGTGCCGCGGTCCACGCGGCGCCAGGCGCCCGTCCCAAACGGGAGAAGGAGCGTCTGCCAGTCCCCGCGCAGCTCCACGATCACGTCATAGTGCCCGCGTATGACATCCGGGAGCGAGGCTCCGCCCGAACGTGCCGAGCCGCGGCGATATCGCGGCGAGTCGTACACGAGGACACGCGTGGCGAGCGGAGAGTCGTGGAACAGAGGGGCCACCGCCGGCGAAAGGAGAAGGTCGATCTCGGCCTCCGGATTCGCCCCTCGTAGCGCGCGGAGCGCCGGCGTCGCGGTGATCACGTCGCCCAGGTGGTCGAGTTTGACGACGAGGATCCGCCGAGGGGACACGTCGCGCCGCGCGTAGCCGAGCACGTTCGTGAGCGCGGAAACGAGCGCGGACGCGAGGAAGAGCGCGTACTCGTTCACGTCCCCAGCACCTCCGCGATCAGCGCGGCCTGGCGATGAGCCACGCATTCCATGGACCATCGCGACTCGGCGAGGGAGCGTCCCTGGGCGGACAGCCGAAGGCGCTCGGCGGCATCACCCAACAGGGCCGCCACCGCATCCCCCAGCCCCTCGGCATCGTCGGCGGCGCGATAGTGGAGCTCGGGCTCCAGCTCCAGCCCTTCCGCGGCCGCGCTCGTCGCCACCACCGGCACGCGCGCCGCCATCGCCTCGACGATCTTCACGCGGGCCCCGGCCCCCACCCACAGCGGCACCACGACTACCGACGCCCGAGACAGCTCCTCTTCCATCGAGGGGACGTCGGCCGCGATCTCGGCGCGCGCGTGCTCTGCCGCGCGCCGGAGCACGCCGGGAGGCCCTTTGCCGACGACGCGCAACCGCGCGGACGGCGCCGCCGAGCGAACGCGGGGCCAGCCCCGCTCGAGAAAGCGGATCGCCCCCTCGACGTTCGGCTTCCAGCGGAACGACGCGGGAAGGAGAACCGTCGGCGGCTCCGAGGGACTCGGCTCGAGAAATCGCTCGAGCTCGACGCCGACCGGAAGCGTGCGGACACGCGCGCGCGGCGCGAGTGCGCGCAAGGCATCCGCCTCGACCTCCTGGATCGCGAGCACGAGAGCCGCGCGCTCGCAAAGCGCGCGCTCTGCGGTGCGAAGGCGGCGGGCCTGAACCCGCGCGTAGAGCCCCGCCGGCGTGAGGCCCCGGGAGCGCGCGTAGCTCGCCATCCACCGATGCTCCGCGTTGTGTTGGCGAAGAATCATCGGCACCTTGCCGAGCGCTTCGTGGTACGGCCCGAGGTGAAGATGATTGACGAGCGCGAAGTCAGGGCGAGCCCGCGTCACCTCGCCATGGACGGCGCGCGAAAATGCAGGGTCCTGGTAGCGCTCGAGCGTGTAGGGCCAACGCCCCGTCAGTCCGCGCCAGGCCGCGACCGCGGCAGATGGGGGACGATGCGGCACGCGCACGACTCGGGCGCACACGGATCGCACCCGCCCCGGGACCTCCGCCGATTCCTCCCCAGCGGGCACGAAACTGATCAGGGTCACATCGTGGGTTCGCGCGGTCCCGAGGACGCTCTGCCAGAGGACGATTCGTCCTCCGTCGTCCAGGGGCCAGGGCATGCGGGTGGTGAGAACGAGAGCCGTGGGGCGGAGCATAAAGCGATGGTACCGCTACGAGAGCCCGAGCGGCGCCTCTTCGCGACGGGATGGCCAGCGGGAAGCTGCGTAACCCATGCCGACCAGCACGCAGAGAAAGTCGACCAGCTCCTCGTCGCCCAGGTTCCATTCGAAGAGTCCCGCGATGACGAACGCGACCAGGGAAGCGACTGCCGCCAGACGAAGCGCGGCCCCCAGGTCGGAGCGTGGCAGGGGGTCACGCCAGCGGTGCCCCGCCGTGCGGAAGAGGCCCACCAGGAGCCACGTCAGGGCCGCAAGCCCGACGATCCCCATGGACGCGCCCACCTGGACGACGACGTTGTGCAGGTGCCCGTGCGGCTCGGTGGACAACGGCGAGCGATAGCGGTCGTACAACTCTCCGAGATCCTGGAGCCCGGCGCCGGTCACAGGATGGTCTCGGAACATGCGCGCCCCGGCGTCCCAGAGATAGAGCCGCTCCACGTTCCAGATGCTCTTCGAATCGAAGGCGCTCAGCGCGCGCTGTCTGGTGGAGGCGGGCGCGATCAGGATGAGAGTGACAACGCCCGCGGCCAGAACCGGGAGCAGCCTCGCGCGCGTCCGCGCCAGCATGACGCAAGCCGCCGCGAGCGTCGCGATCCACGCGCTCCGCGTGGAGGAGCCGAGCAGAGCGGGCGCGAGCAAGGCCAGGAACGCCGCGGCTCCGATCCTCCAGCGGCGGCCCGGCCCGCGGAGGACCAGCGCCAACGCGAGCGTGGCCAGAAGCGTGGCCTGTCCACCGTACGTGAGCGGATGCCCGACGAGGCCGCGGACGCGAGCCGGAAACGCGCCGCCTTCATGCGCGAAGCGGACCAGGGCGTAGATCGTCGCCGGCACCGCGGAGATCAGGAGCGCCAGGACCGCGCGCTTCGCGACCTTGGGATCGCGCGCGTGATAGGCGGCGATCGGGATCACGCCCCAGAGAAGTCCCTTCGTGACGCGCGGGAAGCTCTTCTCGGGCTCGAGGGCAAAGGCCGAAGCCACGAGCAGCGCCGCGATCCACCCGAGCACGGGCCAGTCGATTGGGGTGCGCACCCACCGCTCGCCTCCCGGGGACCACCACACGGCCAGCGTGAGCGCCGCGCAGAGCACCACCGCGATGGAAATCGGGGCGATGGACCACGGTAGCGCCGCCGCGAGGAGGAGGAACGAGAGGGTCGCGGCGCGCTGGAGTGCGGAAGGCGCGGGGCGCGCGGGTTCGGGCATGAGGCCGGATCGTGGCTCATGCCCCCGCGCTGGTCAAGGGGTCCACTTGACGGGGCCGAGCGGCTGCGGGAGACTCCCATCCTCCCAATGAGCGCACCTCAGAAATCCACCTCGGGCGGATCGCCGCTCCTGCCGCTCTCCAGCCGGATTGTCGTCACCGGCGGCGCCGGATTCCTGGGCCGCCATGTGATGCAAGCGCTCCGGGCCCGCGGCTACGCAAACGCGACCACGTTCCGCTCGAGCGAATTCGATCTCACGCGTGAGCACGAAGTGGCGCGGATGATCGTGGATCGCAAGCCCGAGGCCATCATCCATCTCGCGGCTTCGGTCGGCGGGATCGGCGCCAACCGCCGCTTCCCCGGAACCTTCTTCTACAGGAACCTCATGATGGGCGCGCTGCTCATGGAGCAGGCGCGGCTGGCGGGGGTGGGACGCTTTCTCTCCGTCGGGACCATCTGCTCCTATCCCAAGTTCACGCCGGTGCCCTTCCGCGAAGAGGATCTGTGGAACGGCTATCCCGAGGAGACCAACGCACCCTACGGCCTCGCGAAGAAGATGCTCCTCGTGCAGTCACGCGCCTATCGCGAGGAGTTCGGTTTCGACGCGGTGAACGTGCTCGTGGTGAACCTGTTCGGCCCGGGCGACAACTTCGATCCCG
>JBKJXM010000256.1:0-10067 GCA_046716305.1 Candidatus Eiseniibacteriota bacterium | reverse complement strand
GGCGTCGCCTCCGCCACAGCCCGCGCCGGCCAAAAGAAGAAGGGCTGTCGGGAGGAGAGCGAGCCGGGGCGCGGGGCGCATGGGCGGGCTAGCGGCCCGCGACCACTAGTTTCCCGCCCATACCGGGATGCGTGCAGCAGGTATAGGCGAATTCGCCCGCCTTGGGCATGGAGACCACCACTTCGCGGCGGCCGCCCGGCGGCATCGGCGGCCCGCAGGGAACGTCCAATCCCACAATCCGGAAGTTGTGGAGCACGCGGGTCGATTCGTCGTTGGTCACCACGAAATGGACGCGTTCCCCGGGCTTGAAGGTGAGCGTGGGGTTGGTGCCGTTGAACGTGTACCCGTTCATGCTCATGGTGACGGTGCGAGGCGGTCCGGCAGGCGGGCCCGAGCAGCCGGTCAGCGCCACAATGACGGCCAGGAACGCCGCCAGCACCGCGCCGGAGAGCCGTTGGTTCGCCATGACTACTATCGTGATTTAGGCTATCCTAAATGTCAAGCGATGCTGGGCGAACCCCGCGATCGCGTCGAGTTCCGGAGGAGCGATGCCGAGCGTCACGCAGGCGGTGGAAGACTATCTGAAGGCGGTCTGGAAGCTGGGCCACGAGCACGCCGGGAAGGTGGCCGTGGGCGATATCGCCTCCCACCTGGGCGTGTCCGCGCCGTCGGTGACGGGGATGGTGCGGAAGATGAAGGAGATGGGCCTCCTCCACTACGCGCGCTACGGAGGCGTGAGCCTGACGCCCAAAGGGCGGAGGATCGCGCTGGAGATCGTCCGGCACCACCGCCTCTGGGAGCTCTATCTCTACCGCCGGCTCGGGGTACCCCTGGACCGCGTGGACGGCGAGGCGGAGCGGCTCGAGCACGTCCTGAGCGACGACATGGAGGACCTGCTCGCGCAGGCGCTCGGCGATCCCACCCACGATCCCCACGGCGACCCTATTCCCACGAAGTCGGGCACTCTCGCCCCCGTGAAGGGGACGGCCCTGGCCGATCTGCCCGTCGGGCGGAGCGCCGCGGTGACGCGCGTCAGCGACCGCGACACCGAGAAGCTCCGCTACCTGGTCTCTCTGGGCATCGTGCCGGGCGCGCGGATCACGGTGATGGAGCGGGCGCCGTTCGGCGGACCGATCACCGTCCGCGTGGGGACCAGTCGCCACGCGATCGATCCCGAGCTGGCCCAGAGCGTCGTGGTGAGCGGCGCTGCTCCCGCGCAACGCGCCACGCCAACGCAGCGCGCTGCCCCAGTCTCCCGCGTCACCCCGCTACCCCGCGTAAAAGTGTCGAAGCGTCGTCGTAGGGGGTAGTGCAGGGAGGGCCCGCCACGTGCCGGTACTGCGGCGCCCCAAGCGCCCCCAGCGCAACCAGCGAGCTCGAAACGGTGGGGAATCGCTCCCGGTGGAGGCAGACGCCGGGCACGCCGCGGTCAGGGTCTTCGTGCGTGACAAGGAGCGCCGCGATCCCATCCAGCGCCTCGTCCGGCTCCCGCGGCTCCAACCTCTGTAGCCATTCCAGGAGCCACGCCGTGCGCGGCTCGGCAGGGTCGTCCACATCGGCGTGCGTGAGCACGTGCCACCCGGGCTCGAGCATGCGGACGCGCGGGGGCGTGCCCGCCTCGACGAAGAGGGCCCACGACGGCTCCTCGACGTCGAGGCCGACGAGGGTGCACGCGGCGTAGGCGTGGCGCTCGATGAGGGAGAGGGCGGCGTGGAGCCGGGCCGGATGGCGCTCTCCGGTTCCCGGGTCGATCGTGTGCGGCGCGTCGGACCTGGGACCCGCGGCCGCCGCATCGAGGCAGAGGAGGCCGCGCGAGCGGAGCGCCCCGATGCTCGCTGTCGGCGGTGCCGCAGGGATAGGGGGGATCGGGGGGCTCGCCGGCGCCGCGGTGGGGCGCCGGTTCATGAGGGCCGTGACCGCGCGCGCCTCGCGGATCGCGAGCCACGTGCCTCCCGCCACGAGATCCCGCCCTCCGACCACCCGCGGCCGTTCCAAGAGAACGCCGGGGCCCGCCGAGGCGCGCTCCGGGGATTCGTCGCGGTTCGCGCCAAGGACAAGCGTGCGGGGGCCGAGAATCCCGACCCCAGCGATCAGCGTGCACATGGGCTCGGACGGAGCGCCGACGGAGCGCCTTGAGACGCGTTCCGCGTCCTAGACGCGCTCCTCGATGGGGATGTAGGGCTGGTCGTGCGCGCCGATGTAGATCTGGTCGGGGCGATAGATCCGGTTGTCCTGGATCTGCTCCAGCCAGTGGGCCAGCCAGCCCGCGACGCGCGCGATCGCGAAGATCGGCGTGAACAGCGTCGCCGGCAGCCCCATGGCGGTGTAGACCACGCCCGAGTAGAAGTCGACGTTGGGGTAGATGCGCTTGGCCGCCAGGTGCTCGGCCACCACCTTCTCCACTTCCTGCGCGACGGCTAGCAGCGGATCGCCGCCCCCCTTCGCGATCATCTCCTTGGCCAGCCTCTGGAGCACGAGCGCGCGCGGGTCCTTCACCCGGTAGATCCGGTGTCCGATCCCCATGATCTTCTGCTTCCGCGCGATCAGATCCTCGATGTACGGACGAGCCTTCTCGGCCTCGCCGATCTCCTGGAGCATGTGGATGACCTGCTCGTTCGCGCCGCCGTGCAGCGGCCCCGTGAGCGCTCCGATCGCGGAGGAGATGACCGTATAGGGATCCGCCAGCGTGGACGCCGTGACCCGCCCCCCGAACGTGGAGGCGTTCATGGAGTGCTCGGCGTGGAGGATGAAGGAGATGTCCATGACCCTCGCGACGTCCTCGTCGGCCTCCTCGCCCGTCAGCATGAAGAGGAAGTTGGAGGCGTGCGACAGATCATCGCGCGGCGGGATGTACTCCTTGCCGTGGCTGAGCCGGTGGAAGGCGGCGACGAGTGTCGGGGTCTTGGCGATGAGCCGCACCGCGGAGTTGTAGCGGTCTTCGGCGACCATCGGGTCCCGGTCCGGGTAGAACATCCCCAGCGCCGCGATGGACGCCTGGAGCGCCTCCATCGGGTGGCCCGTGTCGGGGAGGCACTTCAAAAGATCGATCAGGCGAAACCGGACGTCCCGGTTGACGCGGAGGTCGCGGTTGAATTTCTCCAGCTCGGCGCGGTTGGGGAGCTTGCCCCAGAGGAGCATGTACGCCGTCTCTTCGAACGTGCTCTTCTCGGCGAGCTCCTCGATGGTATAGCCGCGATACTCCAGCACTCCCTGGTCGCCGTCGATCCAGCAGATGCTCGACCGCGCCGCCGGGACTCCGTCGAGCCCGGGGATGTACGGCACCGGCGGGTGGCCGGTCGTCGCGGTCGGAGCGGTGGTGCGATCCGACATGTTGTTCCTCCGCGCCTCGGCCGCGCCGGGGCTTCGTTGGGTGCGTGCGTTCTAGGTGTTGCCGGTTCCGATTGGAACCATTCTACCCGGAGCGGCGACCGCCCGGAGCGAGAGATTGGATGCGCCGGATGGATTCGGGATCATCGTCGAGGAGCCCGGCGGTGACCAGCCGCGGCACCAGCTGGACCCAGCGGCGGTCGTGCGCGAACACTTTCCGGAAGAGGGGAGCGGCTTCCTTCTCGCGCTTGAGCTTCCAGAGCGTGGCCGCCTGCCAGAAGAGGAGCTCGTCGTTTCCAGGCGCGAGCCGGGCGGCCTCCGAATAGGCCGCGAGCGCCTCCTCCACCTTGCCCTCCGTGATGAAGGCGTCCCCCTCGTCGCTCTTTCGGTACGCGCGCCAGAGCCCAACCAGCCGGCGCAGCTCGGCGATCGGCTTGGGGCTGTCCTCCACGCGCAGATCGAGCACGCGGCCGGTCCACGGCTTGTCGGTCCGCTCCCCCTTCACGATGATCATCGCGGCCGACTGCTGCCCGCGGATATCGCCCCCGGCGCGCTGCCCCGCTTCGAGGGCCTGGAGGAGCCGCTCAGGGAAATCGCCGCGCGCGTTCTGATAGGCCTCGGCCATCGCGGGCCAGACGCTCCCGTTCGCCATGAGGTTGGCCTGGACCGAGAACCCCGGCCCCAGCGCGTCGCCGGCATCGGGGATGCACTTGGCGCCCGTGTGCACGGCGGCTTCGCCCCCGGCGTCCACCATGGCGACCTGCCGCACGTCCCCGAACTTATCCTCCTCGAGGAGCTTCTTCAGGGCGTCCTTCGCCGACCGGCCGTCACGCATCAGCGCGAGCCCGCGCGGCCCGTAGGCGATTTCGACGAGCGACTGGGTGGCCACGGCGCCCACGCCCGGCTCGGCCCACGGCACGATCGGCCCGACCGAGAAATAGTGCGACTGGACGGCCACGCCCAGGTCGCCGGTCGCGGGGTCGCGGGCCACGATCGAGAAGGTCGCGCTCGCGGGCGCGCTCGCCAGGGCCAGACACGCTCCCAGGATCGCGAGGACGATGCGGCGTCGGTTCACGGGCTCTCCTTTCGAAGGCTTGGATGGCACTCGGATTGGTTCGCGCCTGACACCCTAACGCATGGAACGCCGATCGTCATCCGGAGGAGCGGGTTGACTCGGCGACCGGGACCTTGTAGGGTTCCCCGTTGATTCGCCCAAAGGCCCTCCGGCGGCTCACAACCGATGTTGAAAACCCCGAGATAAAGGCACGCGTGGACATCTTCGACAAGTGTAAGCAGTTCACAGAACATCGAATGGCCCAGCGGGCCGGCATCTACCCCTACTTTCTCCCTATCGCCGAAAATCACGGGACCGAGGTCACGATCCACGGCAAACGCCTGATCATGGCCGGCTCCAACAACTACCTCGGTTTGACCAAGCATCCCAAGGTGATGGCGGCGGCCGAGGACGCGCTTCTCCGCTTCGGCACCTCCAACAACGGCTCCCGCTTCCTGAACGGCACGCTCGAGCTGCACGCCGAGCTCGAGGATCGTCTTGCCAAGTTCATGAAGAAGGAGGCGGCCCTGGTCTATTCGACCGGGTACCTGACGAACCTGGGATCGATCTCCGCGCTCATCGAGAAGGGCGACACCGTCATCCTGGACAAGGACGCCCACGCCTGCATCGTGGACGGCGCGCGGCTCTCCTACGGCGACGTGCGCCGGTTCCGTCACAACGACGTCCGCGACCTCGAGCGCGTGCTCGAGAAGGTCCCCGCCAAGGGGGGGAAGATGGTCATCGTGGACGGCGTCTACAGCATGGAAGGGGACATCGCGCCGCTCCCCGACATCGTGCGCCTGGTGAAGGAATACAACGCGCGCCTCCTGGTCGACGACGCCCACGGCATCGGCGTGCTGGGCGCCCGCGGGGCCGGCGCGTGCGAGGCCATGGGCGTGGAGGACCAGGTGGATCTGGTCATGGGGACGTTCAGCAAGTCGTTCGCCTCCCTCGGCGGCTTCATCGCCGGGCCGCGTGCGGTCATGGACTACCTCCGCCACCACGCGCGCGCGCTCATCTTCAGCGCCAGCATGACGCCCTCCAGCGTCGCGGCCGCGCTCGCGTCGCTCGACGTGATCGAGAGCGAGCCCGGGCTCCGGGACCGCCTCAAGGTCATCTCCGACACCATGCGGAGCGGATTCAAGTCGCAGGGGCTGGAGATTGGCTCGGGGAAGGGGACGCCGATCATCCCCATCTTCATCGGCGAGCGCATGAAGACGATGAACGCGTGGCGGAAGATCTTCGACCGGGGCGTCTTCGTGAACGCCATCCTGGTGCCCGCGGTGCCGCCCGGCCGCGACCTCCTTCGCACTTCGTACATGGCGACGCACAGCGACGAGCAGCTCGACACGATCCTCCGCGTCGTCTCCGAGGTGCGCCAGGAGATCGGGCTGGAGATGGCCCAGGCCGACTGACCCCGAGCGCTCCCGTGGACGTCGTTCCGGTTCAATCCGCGGGCGACTTGGACCGGTTCGTCCGCTATGTCTACGAGCGCTACCGCGGCGATCCGATGTGGGTGCCGCCGCTCCCGTCCGACGAGAAAGCCCGCCTCACTCCCGGAAAGAACCCCTACTTCGAGCACGCCCAGGCCGCCCTGTTCCTCGCGATCGACTCCGGACGCGTCGTCGGCCGCATCGCGGCGACCACCGACAAGAACCACGATGCCGTCCACGGGGAGCGCCAGGCGGCCTTCGGCTTCTTCGAAGCGGAATCGCAGGCCGCGACCCTGGCGCTCTTGAAGACGGCCGAGGCGTGGGGGCGCTCCCAAGGCGCCGAGGTGATGCGCGGGCCCTTGAGCTTCACCACCAACGACGAGTGCGGGCTCTTGATCGAGGGGTTCGACCACCGTCCCGCGCTGCTCATGCCGTACAACGCGCGGGAATACTCGGGGTGGATCGAGGCCGCGGGGCTCAAGAAGGCGAAGGACCTCTATTCGTTTCGCGGTCCCGTCAAAGCGCGCTCCCCCGAGAGGTTCGAGCGCATGGCCGCCATGGTCAAGCGCCGGGAGCGCGTGGTGATGCGTCCGCTCAACATGCGCCGCTTCGACGACGAGCTTCAGCGGGTCAAGGTGGTCTACAACGCGGCGTGGGAGCGGAACTGGGGATTCGTGCCGATGACCGACGCGGAGATCGACCACATGGCGAAGCAGCTCAAGCCGGCGATCGTTCCGGAGCTGGTGCGCTTCGCCGAGGTGGACGGGCAGCCGGTCGGCTTCGGCATGGTCCTTCCGGACGTGAACGAGGCCCTGGCCAAGGTCGGCGGTCGCCTGTTTCCGTTCGGCATCTTCCGGCTCCTCTGGACCCTGCCACGGATACGCGTCGGCCGGTACATGGCCCTGGGGGTGGTGCGCGAGTACCAGAAGAAGGGGGTTGGCGCGCTCCTAGTCCAGGACATGGTCCAGGCGACCCACCGGCGCGGCTACCGCGAGTGCGAGGTGGGCTGGACGCTCGAGGACAACGACGCCATCAACGACATCATCCTGAGCTACGGCTGCGTCCGGAGCGCCGTCTACCGGATCTACGAGAGGCGCCTCGCCTCAGGGGTGGTGGAGCCATGAGCGGCACGGGAGCGCCTCTCGCCGTCGTGACGGGAGCCTCGGGCTTCGTCGGCAGCCACCTCGTCGACGATCTGCTCGCGCGCGGCGCCCGGGTTCGCGCCGTGGTGCGCGGCACGTCGTCGCGGCGCTGGCTCACCGGGAAGCCGGTGGAATTCGCCGACTCGTCCCTGGATGACGCCGCCGGACTCCGCCGCGCGGTGGAGGGAGCGGACTGGGTCGTCCACGCCGCGGGGCTCATCCGCGCGCGGAATGCCGCGGAATTTCACGAGTGCAACGTGGCGGGGACCGGCCGGCTGCTCGCAGCCGCGAGAGACGCGTCGGTGCGCCGGTTCCTGTTCGTGTCGAGCCAGGCGGCCGCTGGCCCCAGCCGCGACGGACGTCCCGTCGCCGAGGACCAGCCGCCCCACCCCGTCTCCACCTACGGAGAGACGAAGCGGCTCGCGGAGGAGCTGGTGATGCGCGAGCGGGACCGGATGGCGGTGACCGTGATCCGCCCCCCGGCGGTCTACGGCCCGCGCGACACGGCGATCCTCAGATTGTTCACGCTGGCGAAGCGCCACCTGCAGCCGGTGCTCCGGAGCGGAGGCTCCTTCTCGATGATTCACGTCGAGGACCTGGCGTCGGCGGTGGGCATGGCGCTCTCCCGCGAGGAGGCCGCCGGGGAGATCTTCTTCGCCGCCGAGCCCGACCGCACCGACTACGACGAGCTGGGTGCCTTGGTGCGGGCGGCCCTGGGCACCTGGACCGTGCGGGTCGCCATCCCCCGATGGGCCATGATGGGGATCGCGCTCGGCGCCGAAAGCTTCGCCCGCGCCACGGGAGCCGCGCCGCTTCTCACCCGCGAAAAGCTCCGCGAGATCTCCGCCGGGGACTGGATCTGCTCGTCGGCGAATATCCGCGAGCGGCTCGGATGGTCTCCGCGGATTCCCCTCGCGGCGGGCATTCAGTCCACCGCGGACTGGTACCGCGCGGCGGGTTGGTTGTAGCATTCCGAAGCGGGCGCGTATGTGCCGGCACCCGCTTCCGGAGCCTTAGGTTGAATCTTCGCCCTGACCCAGGCGTCCCAACTCTGTCCATGTCCATCCCCCGAGAAATCGCATCCATCGCTACTTGCCGGCATATCGCTGGGGCCAGCCGCCTTAGGGCTGCCGCTCTCGAGGCGATCGCGGTGGTGGTGGCTCTGTTGGGGGTCGGGATCGGGACCGGGGAAGCGGCGGTTTCCAAAAACGTTCAGCTCCTCGCCCACTTCCACAACTACTTGAGCTACTCGGCATGCGCCAGCTACGTGCACCACGACGGCCGCGAGTACGCGGTGCTGGGCACGAACAGTGGCACCTCCATCGTCAACGTGACCAATCCGGCCGCCTCCTACGAGGTCGGCTTCATCCCCGGCATGACGTCCCCATGGCGCGAGATGAAGCAGTACCGGAACTGGATCTATGTCTCGACGGAAGCGGCGGGCGGAGGCATCCAGATCATCCGCATGATCGATCCCGAGAATCCCGTGCTCGCGAGCACCTACACCACCGCGTTCAACCGGGCCCACTCCGTGACGGTGGACACCACGCGCGCTCTCCTGATCCTGAACGGGACGCGGCTCGACAACACCTTCACCGGGATGCACATCATGTCGCTGGCCATTCCGGAGAGCCCGGCGGATCTCGGGACGTACAGCGTGGACTACGTCCACGACTCCTGGATGCGCGGCACGCGGCTCCACGCCTTCTGCATCATGAGCGGCACCGTCCGGATCTTCGACACGGCCAATCCGGCGTCCCCGGTCGAGCAGAGCGCCTGGGTCTATCCCGATTCCAAGTCGCACAGCGGGGAGACTTCCAAGGACGGGCGCTATCTCTTCGTCTGCGACGAGGTCAACTACTCCACGTTCAAGGTCTTCGACATCCAGGACATCTTCGCGCACCCGATGGTCTACGAGACGACCGTCAATCCGCTCGCGATCGTGCACAACGTGCACGTGAAGCAGGACACCGCGTTCGTGTCCTGGTACACGGAAGGGGTACGGCTCTTCGACATCACCGACCCGACCCTCCCGGCCGAGTGGGCCTACTACGACACGTACCCGGGATTCTCAGGCGGGTATCACGGCGTATGGGAGGTGGCTCCCTTCTTTCCGTCCGGGACGTTCATCGCGAGCGACATCGAGACGGGGCTCTACGTGTTCCGCGCCAACAAGAATTACGGTGTGGTCAAGGTGCGGGCGCGCGACGCGGGAGCCACTCCGATGTCGGATGTCGATATCGTGCGGGTCGGGTTCCCCGAGGATTCCACCCGCACCGGCCTGACCGGCGGAGCCCGCATCGCGCTGCCACCGGGACCGAGCACGCTGCGCGTGTCCAAGTTCGGCTATCAGGTCCAGGAGCTGTCGGTGAACGTGTCGGTCGGGAGCCAGGACAGCGTGGTCGTGACCATGCCGGCGATGTCCGCGACGACAGTCTCGGGCACAGTGCGCCGCCCAGACGGAGTGGCCTTGGCTGACGCCGCGGTGTCGGTGATCGGGACGCCGCTCAAGGGAACATCGGCGGCAGGAGGCGCCTACTCGGTGCCGGGAACGCCTGAGGGCGTGCGTCAGGTGCGCGCCTACCGCCCTGGCTTTGCGCCGGCGGAGCGTTGGACGGCGGTGGAACCGGGCGTCCCGCGCAGCCTCGATTGGAAGCTCCTGTCCGCGGCCTGGTACGACTCGTGTGACACCAACAAGGGCTGGAGCTTGGTCGACGCGGGCGACAACGCGGTCTCGGGACGCTGGGTGCGGGCGATTCCGAACGGCACCACGGGGCAGAATGCTCCCGCCGCGCCCGGCGTCGCGCGCGCGGCCACGATCGGGGACGCGCGTGGGGGTCCGCTGCGCGGGGCGCAGCACGATGAGCCGGCCGAGGGAATGCTGACGACAGGTCCCATTGCTCCCGGCGAGGATGCCACCCCCGGGTCCGGGACGGGATGGTGTTTCGTGACGGGCAACGGTCCGCCCGCGTCCGATCCCTCCGCCTACGACATCGACCAGGGAAAGACGACGCTCACCACGCCGCCGTTAAATCTTGCCGCCATGTCCGAGCCCACGCTCTCCTGGCAGCGGTGGTTCCACATGAACACGCCCGGCGAGCCTGACTCGCT
>JBKJXM010000255.1:0-4356 GCA_046716305.1 Candidatus Eiseniibacteriota bacterium | reverse complement strand
TTTTTTGGGCGCGGGCGGCGGCGGGGGGGTGGCATATGAAGACGGGGTCGGCCGGGGGCGTCGAGCCACCCGCGCCCGCCGTGCCCACCACGATATCGTTGCTGGTGTTGCCGTAGTCGATCTGCCCCAGAGCGACCGAGATCGCCGGTCCGGCGGTCGCCTGCTCGTCGCGGCGCGAGAGGGCGCCGGCCATCGTGCCGTTGTTGCGCCAGATTTCGACCTTGCCCGTGTTGCCGCCATTCTTCACGGCCGTCACGCCGTCGGGGTAGCTGTCGCTGGCCATGAGCGCGGTCGCGAGCGCGTAGACCGCGCCGCCGGCCGCGACGGTGTACGTCGTGGTGAAGCGCACCGACAAGAGGGCGTTGTGGAAGAAGATCACGATGCTCCCCTGGGTGTCGGCGTTGTTGTTCTTGGTACCGGCGACGATGTCGGGGTGGCCGTCCGCGTTCATGTCCGCGATGGACACGCTCCGCACCTCGCCGGCCGCGGTGTAGACGTCGAGCGACGAGCTGTGCGTGAAGGTGCCGTCGCCGCCGCCCCACCAGACTTCCACTTTGCCGGTGTTCGTGCCCGTCTTGGTCCCGATCACCGCGTCGAGTCGTGCGTCGTTGTTCAGGTCGCCGACCGCCAACGTCTGGACCTCGCCGGTGCCCGGGTTGTCGTAGTACTGGGAGTTCGGCGTGACCGGCGTCGCCACCGCGCCCACCTTGCCCTTGACCTCGCCGGCGGCGCCGAACGCCTGGTTCTTCCACACCTGGATCCGTCCGGTGCCGGTGCCGGTCAGAACGCCCGAGATGATGTCCCGCGCGTCGTCGTCCGAGCCGTCGACGTTGGCCGCGGCGAGAGCCTGGATGTCGTACGAGGCGTTTCCGAGATAGCTCTCGGTGTTCTGGAAGTAGACGTTGCCGGCGTATCTTCCGGGCTGTCCGTTCCACCAGACGCGGATGTTGGCCGTGCCCGCCGCGCGGGTGCCCACGACGATGTCGAGGTCGTGCCTGTCGTCCTGCGTCGTGGCCGACCCTTCCGACGCGTCGGCTTCGTCGAGATCGGCGACCGCCATCGACAGCACGCGATCGGTCGGGATGTGGAGCGGGGGCTGGCTGGGCGGAAGACCGGTGCCCGTGCCCGTCCCCGTGCCCGTCCCCGTGCCGGTGCCTGTTCCGGTACCCGTGCCCGAGCCGGTGCCGCTGCCCGAGCCGGTGCCCGTCCCGGAGGCGCCCGTGTTGCCCGCGTAGGCCTGGTTCGCCTGGGCGAGGAACGGGAAGTTGCGCGGCTCCACCGTGGTCGCGATGCTGACGCGGTCGTATCCGCCGCTCTCGAGGTTCTTCTGCTTGGTCTCGGTAACCATGCTGATCTGTATCGTCTTCACGCTGCTGGACGTGCCCGGGCCGGCGGGAATCCCCAGGTTGGCATTGGACACGGCCTTTCCGAAGAAAACACCGGCGGGGTCGTTGCTCGTGCCGCTCGCCAGCTCGAGCGACGCTCCCGCGGCGTTTCGATACGAGAAGATCGGAACGTTCTTGGTGGTCACGTTGTCCGCGGTGCGCTGCGTGAGCCCGTACGCCACGATCTCTCCGGTGCCGGTGGCGGGGGTAGCCAGCGAATCGCCGGACGTCCCGACCCGCCGCCGGAGGACGAAGTCGTAGGGATTCGAGCTGGACGTGACGAGCGGATCGCTGGTGCTCGGGTCGAGAAAGTACGTGATCACCTCGCCGAGATTGATCACGCGGTCGCCGTTCACGTCCAACGCGAACGTCACGCGGTACTGGGAAGCCGTCACGATCGAAGGCTGGATCGACGGACTGATGCCGTAGCCGGCCGAGCGCAGCTCGCGCGCGATCAGGTCGACGCCGCTCCGGGCGTTCTGGTTCGCCTCCGCCAGCTCGAGGCCCACCTGCTGGGACTTCTCGCCGCGGATGTAGATCTGGTAGATCGAGCCCATCACCAGCGCGAAAAGGAGCACGGCGATGGTGATCTCGATCAGGGTGAACCCGGGGCTGGCTTTCATTCGCGATGAATTCACGCTGTCACCTCGTTCATGGGCTCCCTGCCTCGGTCACCGGGTCACGTAGCTGGTGAGGGCCGTCGTCTGCGGGCCGTGATTGGTGTACCAGCGGGACGTGACCTGGATCTTCTTGCAGCCTGCCATCGGAACCGAATCCGTCACCACCCAGGTGCGCGTGAAGACGGACGTCGTGTCGGAGAACGTGCCGGCCGTGAGGGCCGTGTAGGTCGTGCCGCGAAGCTGCTCCATCTTGATCTGGGCGGCCATGAGCCCGCTCGTGATGACGCGGCTCTGCGTCACGCCCTGGGTTCCCGCCGGAATCATCGAGGCCACGGCCAGGATGCCGACCGCGAGGAACGTCAGCGCGAAAAGCACCTCGATCAAGCTGAACCCTCCCTGCGCGGAGCCGGGAGCGCTCGAAGCGCCGGCGCGGCGCGGCCCGCGAGTGCGGAGTACGGGGCGGGCGGTCACTGGACGGTCACCATGCCCGTGGGGCGCACGACCGACATCGAGCGCGCGTACCCGTCGGGGTTCGAGTAGATGACGCTCCCGGACACGCTGGCGCTCCCGTTCGGCAGGAACGTCACCGTGTCGGACGGGAACGGGTTGGTGCTCGAGTTGGTGACCGTGATCCACGCGGCGAGAGCCGACGTGGCTCCGTTCTTTTCCGTGCCGTTCTTCACGCCATTGTTGTTGTCGTCGTCCCACCATTTCAGTTTCCGCTCCGATACGGCCCAGTAGAGAACGTAGTTGTTGTTCTCGGTGATCGAGCGCTGGCGCACCACGCGCAGCGTCGTCGCGAACTGCTGCACCTGGCCGTTCAGCTCCACCGAGCGCAGGAACTTGTTGATGCCCGGGACCGCGACGGCGCTGACGATGCCGAAGATCACGAGCACGATGGACAGCTCGACGAGCGTGAATCCCTCGCCGCCGCGGCCGCGCGCCGTGACCCCTTCGCACTTCTTCATCGGCACCTCCATGGGAGACCATTCGTTCAACCTGGAAACACGCAACGAGCATGCCAAGGTACAAGTTGCGCCGGGACCGGCGTCTGGAGGCCCCGGCGGGGGTGTGTCCGATGGTTTTCGCCCCTCATTGGCCGGTACCGGCCACGCCCCACTCCGGGCTGCCGTGCGTGCGCGGCGTGCAATCCGCACGCCGTCACGGGAGGAGCGAGCGGTACCAGCGGAACAGAGAATCGCCGTACAAGAGCAGCGCGACGGCCGACGGAGCGAGAAACGTCCCGAAGGGGATCGCGCTCCGCCGGTCCCCCTGGCCGCGCGCGATGAGGAGCAGCCCGAACAGGGACCCCGCGAACGACGCAAGGAAGATCGCGCCGAACACGCCGCCCATTCCCAGGAACGCGCCCATCATCGCGGCCAGCTTCACGTCGCCGCCGCCCATCCCGGGAACGCCCGTGGCGCGCTCGTACGCGAAGCCCACGAGCCAGAGGCTGAGCCCGCCGGCCAGCGCCCCCGCCAGCGCGGCGCCGATGCCGGGTGGTCCGAAGAGGCTGGCCGCGAGACCGAGGCCCACGCCGGGAATGGTGACCGCGTCGGGAATGGTGCGCGTGTCGAAGTCGATCCACGCCACCGCGACCAGCGCGAGGAGAAACGCGGCGTGCGCCACGAAGAGCGCCGGATGCTCCGCGCGGCGGGCGAGGAGCAGCAGGAGAATCCCCGCCGTCAGCTCCACCACCGGGTAGCGCCAGGAAATCGGCTTCCGGCAGGAACGGCACCGGCCCCGGAGGAGAAGGAACGACAAGACGGGGATGTTGTCCCAGGGACGGATGCTCGCCTTGCAGCGCGGGCAGCGCGAGGGGGGCGCGACGATCGATTCGCCGCGCGGCAGGCGCGCGATGACGACGTTCAGGAACGAGCCGAATATCAGCCCGAGCGGCAGGGCGATCCACGGGAGAAGGATTTCGAGCGTCATCAGGGCCTCTCCTCGGCGTCGAGGCGGGCGAGCTCGCGGCGCGCCGCCTCCTGCGTGTACTTGTTCCCGGTCGCGAGCACCCGCTTCCACAGGAGAATGGCCATCCCGCGGTTCCCCGCCCGCTGACTCGCGAACGCCGCGAAGCTCTCGACGTAGTCGGGATGGCCGGGAAGCCGCGCGGCCTGGACGAAGTACCGAGCGGCCGATTCGTAGTCGCGCCGGCAGACGTAGTGGAGGAAGCCGGTCTCGAACGCGAGGAGCCAGCTCTCCGGATTGGCCCTGCGCCCCTTCTCGAGAAGCGCCAGCCCGTCGTCCGGACGGCGCAGCTCCTGCGCCAGGACGAACGCGCCGAAGACATACGGCGCGAGGAAGCGCGGATCCAGGTCGGTCGCCACCGACATCACGTGCCCGATCCG
>JBKJXM010000254.1:0-8543 GCA_046716305.1 Candidatus Eiseniibacteriota bacterium | reverse complement strand
CGCCCGCGAAGCGGAGCGCCTGCGGGGCCGCGCCGTGCCGGCGCTTCCCTCGTCGGCGGCCCGCTATCTCGCCTCGCCGCCGGTGCGGCGCGCGTGAGCGGCCGGGCGCGGCCCGCGGGAGCTCTCTCGCTGCTCCTTCACGCGCACCTTCCCTTCGTGCGCCATCCCGAGTTCGAGGACTGCCTCGAGGAGCGCTGGCTGGTCGAGGCGCTGGTCGAATGCTACCTGCCGCTCCTCCGCATGCTGGAGGGACGCGCGGAGCGTGGCGCGCGCGGCCGGATCACCCTCTCGCTTTCGCCCACGCTGCTCGCGATGCTGGCCGACCCGCTCCTCCAGGGCCGGCTGGCGGAGCGGATGGGACGGCTGCTCGAGCTGGCATCGCGAGACGTCGCGAGACACCGCGGCTCCTCGCCGCTCGGCCCTCTGGCCGAGCACTATCGCGACCGATTCCGCGAGGGGATCCGGCAGTACGAGGAGCGCTACCGCCGCGACATGGCCGGCGCGTTCCGCGCGATGGAGGAGGCGGGCGTCGTCCGGCTGATCACGTGCGGCGCCACGCACGGCTTCCTGCCGCTCATGGACCTGGGTCGCCCGTCCTGGCGCGCGCAGATCGGCGTAGGCGCCCGCGAGTTCGAGCGGCACATCGGGCACCCGCCCGAGGGCTTCTGGCTCCCGGAGTGCGGCTACACGCCGGGCGTCGAGGAGGTGCTCGCCGAATTCGGCATCCGCTGGTTCGCGGTGGATTCCCACGCCGTGCTCGACGCCTGCCCGCGGCCGGTGCCCGGGACCTACGCGCCGCTCCGAACGCCGTCGGGCGTGCTCGCCCTGGGCCGCGACGCGGAGTCGTCGCGCCAGGTGTGGAGCAGCACGGAGGGCTATCCCGGAGACGCGTGGTATCGGGAGTACTACCGCGACCAGGGGTTCGATCTGCCGCTGGAGGAGGTGCGCGACTTCCTTCCCTCGGGAGGGACGCGCACCCATCTGGGGCTCAAGTATCACCGCATCACCGATCGCCGCTTTCCGCACCGCGAGCCCTACGACCCGGCCCGGGCCGCCGAGCGGGTCGAGACGCACGCGGCGCATTTCGTCGAGGGGCGCGCGGCGCAGGCGCGCGCGGCGTCCGAAGCGCTGGGGCAGCCGGCAACGCTCCTCGCCCCTTACGACGCGGAGCTGTTCGGCCATTGGTGGTACGAAGGGCCGGCGTGGCTGGACCGCGTGCTCGACGGCGTGGCCGCGCGGAGCGATCTGATCGCGACCGATCCCGCCTCGGCCGCCGCGGAGCTCCCGCGCATGCCCGAAGGACGCCTCCATCCTTCCTCGTGGGGGCAGGGAGGCTACGCGGGGGTGTGGCTCGATCCCGTGAACGACTGGATCTACCGTCCGCTCCTCCGCGCGGCGGAGCGCATGCAAGCCCTCGCCGCCGCGCGCGACGGCGCGGACTCCCTTCGCTCGCGCGCGCTGGCGCAGGCCGGACGTGAGCTGCTCCTCGCTCAGGCGAGCGATTGGGCGTTCATCCTGAAAACCGGGACGCTGGTGCCGTACGCGGTCCGGCGCACCGAGACCCACCTCGATCGCTTCGAAAAACTGGCCGGCGCGCTCGAGTCGGGCGTCGTGGAACCGGGCCTCGTGGCCGAAATCGAAGCGGCCGACCCCCTATTCCCGGACCTGGACCCGGGGCTTTTCGCTTGACACATGACGGCGACGATCCGTAGGCTACGTCCGTTCCCCCCTGAAGCCCTAATCCGGAGAGTCCATGCTTCGCGGCAACTTCGTAAGTAGTGGGATTCTTTGTGTCTTGTTATCGGCTGCAGTTCTTTCCTGTGGCACGCGCACTCCGACCGAGCCCGACCTTCCGACCCGGATCGTCGCGGAGCCGGTCTCCGATGTCTTTACCGGCTCCCCGCAGCTCGAGCCTCGTGAGCTTCTGATCGACGGCCGTCCGACCGACATCGAATGGAACGTGGCGGGCCACCCCGTGCTGGTGCTGTTGCGCGGAAGCGAGGGGCGCGGCGGCGACTACTACGCCTCGGTCCGCGCGCTCTGGTCGTACAACCCCTTCGGTGGGGACTCGGTCGCCTTCTACGCGCTGGTCCAGTGGGCCGATCCCGGGGTCGACTTCCAGGAACAGCCGCTGATCACTTCCATCGACTGGCACGATCCCGACGGCAACACCGTGGATTGCGATACCGCCGATCCGCTCCGCGACGAGGCCAGCTGGCGTCACGCGACGGAGATTCACGAGGACCAGGTTGAGATCGAGCTTTACTCCGACATCCAGGGCGGCTTCCCGGCCGACCGCTGGCGCTGGGGCGCCGGCACCACCGACCCTGCCACGCCGGTCCCGGCCACCGAGTTTCCACAGGCCGACCCGGAGGAGCTTGTCGGCGGCACGCTGCATCCCACGGGCGGGTGGTCCGAGGACTTGTTCAACTCGGGCTCCGGCTGGGTGCGCGACGCGGGCCGGGTGACGTACGAGCCTAATTTTCTTCCCGGAAGCAACGTTCCGCTTCGGATCGCGTCCAAGGGGGGCCGCGACACGCGGCTCAATCGCGGCAAGCCCACCTCCGTCCTGATCTGGCGATACGTCTCGAAGACGCTGGAGGCGTGCGACAGCTTGAACCCGGTGCGCGTCGACGACGCTTCGATCCGGGACAAGTCGTGGAACCCGGGCGACTACGTTCCTTCGCATCTGCTCGGATTGCCAACCGGAAGCCAGGCGGACGTGGTCACCCGCGGCGGATGGGACAACGGAAAATGGGCCCTGGAGCTTCGGCGCCTCCTCCTGTCGCGCGACCCCGACGTGGGCGCCACGCGCGGAACACCTCACAACGACGACGTGGTGTTGACCAGCGGCCGCACGTACGGATTCCGCCTCAAGATCTACAACGCGTCGAAGACGAGGTTCAGCCAGTCCCCGATTCTTCCTCTCTACATCAAGCCCAGGTCATGAGCGCCACCGTCGCAAGGAGCGCCATGAGCGCCGTGAGGACCATGACTCCGTCCGCAGCCCGTCGCCCGCTCGCCTGGCTCGTTGTCGCCGCCGCCGTCCTCGCCCTGGCGCCCCTCGCCGCCGCGGGGCCTGCCGCGGCCCAGGTCGCGGACGCCTGGGTCCGCGCCACGCCGATCGAGGCGCTCAGCATCTGGAGCTCCGCTCGATTGAGCGCGATGGGGGACCTCACCGTCGCCTCCGAGGACCGCTTCAGCCGCCTGAACGCGTACGAATACGGGATGAATCCCGCGGGGCTCCTGAGCGCGCGCGACACTTCGTGGGCGGAGCAGGGCACGGAGTACGAAAGCTTCCACGACCGCTACTACGAAGAGAGCCACAGCGCCGTCATGCGGAAGAGCGGAGTCCGCGGGGCGGTGGTGGGCGACCGGTGGGCGCTCGGCCTCGACTTCGTCTTCGGGGCCGTGACGGCGAGCCGGCACGACCTCCTGGCCACGCCGGAAAACGGCCGGTTCATCCGAGACTTCGACATCCCCTTCGCCACGTCGACGCAGCCGATCACGGGCAACCGCACGATCGGCGCGACGGTCGCCTATCCGGGCGTCGCGGTCACCTACGCGCGCCGCTTCCGCCCCTGGCTCACGCTGGGGGGCCGGTTCGGCTATCGCGAGGAGTCGGAAGACCGCCGCATCGCCGATCCCTACGACCTCGACGCCCGTGCCAAGGCGACGTCGTACTCGGGCGGCGCGGTCATCCGGCCGCCGCACATCGGGCACGTGGTTCAGATCGCCGGCTTCGGGCAATACGTGAAGAACCAGGTGCTCGCGCTCAGCCAGTCGCCGCTCAACGACGACCGCTTCGACTGGGATCGTCCGATGGTCGCCTACGGCGCCGAGCTCCTGGTGCGCTCCGGGCGCGTGCGGGGGATCGTGGACGGGCGGCACCGCTCCTACGACGGCGAGCAGGTGGCGCGCGTCAACTGGGCGCCCCAGTTCTTCATGAACCCATTCCCCTCGGAAACCGACCCCCGCTTCGTCTTCAAGAGGCGCTGGTCCTCCTTCCTTTCCGGGCTCCGCCACAACGAGGCGAGCACGCGGTGGATGGTGGATCTTCCCGGGCTTCCGGCCCATGTCGGTTGGGAGTGGGGCTACTACCGCGAATACGAGTGGATCCGTCCGAATCCGAGCGTGATGCAGATGGCGCTGCCGCTGGACGTGCGGCGCCTGGGGTACCGCGCGGGCGGCGGGATCGCGATCGACCTGCCCGGGGGCGAGGGGCAGGTGGCGGCCGAGGTCCACGCGAAGCGCGACTTCCGGAGCGATCTCCTGCGACTTGTTCCCGACGTGACCGACGAATCCAAGAGCTACCACTTCGGAGCGGAGTACCGCGTTCTCAAGTGGCTGCCGGTGCGCGCGGGCGTGGCCCTGCTCCGGCGCGACCCCGACACCCGCGACGGCTTTCCCCCGAACAAAGGAATCCGCACGTCGTTCGGCGCGGGCACCTACTGGGGGGCGCTGGGCGCGCAGATCGACGCGGCCTACGCCCACGAGCACTTCCATCACGCGCCGCACGACCCCTCACGCGAGATCGGGTCCGGAGACCAGGCGGTCCTGACCGTCTCCCGGCTCTTCTAGAACGCCCATGGACGTCCTGGCGCTCGAGGCGCTCGACACAGCCGTCGCGCGCGGCGCGGGGTACGCCGACGTCCGCCTCCTCGAAACCCTCCGCGAAGATCTCATCGTCAAGGACGGGCGTCTGGGCGGCCTCGACCAATCCGAATCGCGCGGCATCGGCGTGCGCGTGCTGGTGGACGGAGCCTGGGGCTACGCCGCGACCGACGATCTCACCCGTCCGGCGGTCCAGGCGTGCGCCGCCTACGCCGTCGCCGTGGGCCGCGCGAGCGCCCGCGTGCTCGAGGCGGCGGTCCGTCTCGCCCCCGAGCCCGCGCACCGCGCCGTCTGGGCGTCCCCCTGCGCCATCGATCCCTTCGCCGTGCCGCTCGAGCGGAAGCTGGATCTGCTTCTCGCGATCGACGCCGCGCTCCGGGGCGTGAAGGGCGTCACCATCGCCGAGAGCTTCCTCACCTTCATCCGGAGGCGCCAGCGGTTCCTCTCCTCCGAGGGCGCCGACATCGACCAGACCCTCACGCGCTCCGGCGGCGGCTACGCCGCCACGGCGGTCGCGGGGGGCGAGGTGCAGCGGCGATCGTTCCCGCAGGCGGAGGGACACCACCAGACGATGGGATACGAGTTCATCGAATCGGTGCCGTGGGTGGAGGAGGCGCCGCGCGTGGGGGAGGAGGCGGTCGCGCTCCTCACGGCCGACCAGTGTCCCGCCGGTGAGTTCGACGTCGTGCTCGAAGGATCGCAGCTCGCGCTCCAGATCCACGAGTCGGTGGGGCACCCGGCGGAGCTGGACCGCGTGCTGGGCCTCGAGGCCAACTACGCGGGGACCTCGTTCCTCACCCTCGACAAGATGGGCTCCCTCCGGTTCGGGTCGCGCCACGTCAATCTCGTCGCCGACGCGACGCTCCCGCACGGACTCGCCACGTTCGGCTTCGACGACGAAGGGGTCGAGGCGCAGCGGTGGCCGATCGTGCGCGACGGAATGTTCGAGGGGTATCTCACGTCGCGGGAGCTGGCCCACCGCGTGGGCGACGCGCGAAGCCGCGGCTGCGTCCGCTCGGACGGCTGGAACCACATTCCGATGATCCGCATGGTGAACCTGAGCCTGATGCCCGGGGCCGGGTCCTTCGAGGATCTCCTGGCCGACACGGATCACGGCATCTACATGGCGACCAACCGGAGCTGGAGCATTGACCAGCTCCGCTACAACTTCCAGTTCAAGACCGAGATCGCGTGGGAGATCCGGAAAGGGAAGCGCGTCCGGATGCTTCGGAATCCGACCTACCAGGGGATCACGACTCAGTTCTGGAACTCGTGCGACTTCGTCTGCGGCCCCGAGGCGTGGCGGCCGTGGGGCGTCGTCAACTGCGGGAAGGGGCAGCCCGGGCAGGTCGCCGACATGACGCACGGCGCGGCGCCGGCCCGGTTCCGAAAGCTCCAGGTAGGCGCGGGATACGATGACTAGGGAAGAGGCGCGGGCCATTCTCCAGAAGGCCGCCGCGGCGGGAGACGGCCGCGAGATCGAGGCCACCCTGGGCGGGGGCACTTCCGAGGTCACCCGCTTCGCGAACAACGAGATCACGCAGAACGTCTCCGAGAGGCGCTACGTCCTCTCGGTGCGGGTGGTGCGCGGCCGGCGGACGGGCCGCGCGACCGGCAACGACCTGAGCCCGGACGGAATCGCGCGCCTGGTGCGCCGCGCCGACGACGCGGCGCGCCTCTCTCCCGAGACTCCCGATCTGCTCCCGCTTCCGAAGCCCCAGGAGTACCGTGAGGTGGATTCCGCCGACGCCGAGACCGCTTCGTTCGGCCCCGACGGGCGGGCGCGGGAAGTCGGGCGCGCCGTGGGGCGCTGCAAGGACGCGGGCCTCGTGGGGGCCGGGATCTACGAGACGGGCTCCGGGACGATCGGCGACTACGGAGTGATCTCCACGCTGGCGATCGCCAATTCCACCGGCCTCTTCGCGTATCACGACAGCACCGACGCGCGGTTCTCCCTCTCCGCGCTCGACGGCACGGCCTCCGGCTGGGCGTCGGTTGAGTCCCACGCGAGCCGCGACATCGACGGCGGCGCCGTCGCGGCGCGCGCGGTGGAGAAGGCGCTCCGCTCGCGCGGAGCCGAGCGGCGCGAGCCGGGAGCCTACACGGTCGTGCTCGAGCCCGCCGCCGTATCCGATCTCCTCACCGACACCGCGTGGCTCTCGTTCGGCGCGCTCCCGGTCCAGGAGGGACGGAGCTTTCTCTCGGGAAAGATCGGCCAGAACGTCGTTGGCGAGAACATCACGATCCGCGACGACCCCTATCACCCTCTTCACAAAGGCGCTCCATTCGACGCCGAGGGGATGCCGACCCGGCCGGTCACGATCATCGAGCGCGGCGTGGCGAAGGGGCCGGTCTACGACCGGCAGACCGCCGCCAAGGAAGGGAAGGAGTCGACGGGCCACAGCCTGCTCCCCTATCCGAATCCGTACGGCCCGCTCACCGGGCATCTCGTGCTGGAAGGGGGACAGGGCACGGTGGAGGATCTGATCGCGCGCGTGGATCGGGGGCTCCTGGTCACGCGGGTCTGGTACACGAACGTGGTCGATCCGATGACGGCCACCCTCACCGGGATGACCCGCGACGGACTCTTCGCGATCGAAGGGGGGAAGGTGCGCGGCGCGGTTCGTAACTTCCGATTCAATCAGAGCGTGGTCCAGCTGCTGAACGAGGTGGAGGCCCTCTCCGAGCCGGAGCGGGTGGGGGGCGTGGTCTGTCCGGGACTCCTCGTCCGGGCCTTCCACATGTCCAGTGTGACGGAATTTTGAAAAAACCCCTTGCGCGCGGGACGAAGCTGAATATAATCCTGCGTAGAGGCGATTGCGCACCTGCCGGAAGCCTCGACCCCCCCCTGCACGGTCGTACCGTCCCAATCATGTGTATTCCGTGAGGATTGCCTTGACGAGAGTCGCTTGCGGCGGCTTAAAATCAGCCACTTTGGCTCTAGGCCAATCCAGCCAGGGAAAGGAGCGCCTCACGCCATGTTCAACATGATTTCCCGCCTCCGGGGCGATGCGCTCATGCCCGCGCTCGCCGCCCTTTTGTTTTTCGCGGCTCCGGCCCTTCTCCCCACCCAGTCGTTCGCCCAGACCACCGGCACCATCACGGGGAAGGTTGTGGACGAGGCGGGCAACCCCCTCTCGTCGGCGGCCGTCATCCTGCTCGGAAAGCAGGGCGTCGGCGGCCAGACCAATCTCGAGGGGAAGTTCACGATCCCCCGCGTTCCCGTCGGGACCTGGACGGTCCAGGCCATGCAGTCGGGTAAGAAGAAGGTGACGCAGAGCGTCAGCGTGGACGCCAAC
Source organism: Candidatus Eiseniibacteriota bacterium (assembly GCA_046716305.1). Lineage (GTDB taxonomy): Bacteria > Eisenbacteria > RBG-16-71-46 > SZUA-252 > SZUA-252 > DASQJL01. Next base: position 630 of record JBKJXM010000254.1, on the reverse strand, counting down.
CGCACGACGGTCGCGAACTTCCAGCTCACCGACGAGGCGTACAAGATCGGCGTGGTCATTGTGAAGGGCGACAAGAAGATCGCCATCAACAAGCAAAGCTCCTCCACGCGTCAGGTCGTCACCTCCGAGGATCTGCACTCGCTCCCCGTCGACAGCTACAAGGACGCGATCGCGCTCAAGGCGGGCGTCATCAGCCAGGGCGGCGCGCTCCACTTCCGGGGGGGCCGTGACGACGAGGTGCTCACGATCGTGAACGGCATCCCCAGCCGGAATCCGCTCCGCGCCGAGGGCGTGGACCTGGGGCTCCTGGCCGTCTCCTCCAGCGAGCAGGTGCTGGGCGGAATGGATGCGCAGTACGGGAACGCGCTCTCCGGCGTCATCGCGCTCACCACGCGGGAGGGGGGCGACAAGTTCGGCGGCGAGGTGCGCTACTTCACGGACCGCTACGGGGAGCAGGATAAGTCGTTCAACGACTTCGAGCGGCTGAGCGTGGGCTTCGGGGGGCCGTTCCTCTTCCCGAAGACCAACTACTACGTTTCCTTCGAGGGGACCTACACCGACACGTATCTCCGGAACACGTCCCAGCGGAAGGAGCACCGCTTCCTCGACTTCATTCGCATTGGCAACAAG
>JBKJXM010000253.1:0-3251 GCA_046716305.1 Candidatus Eiseniibacteriota bacterium | reverse complement strand
CCGCGTGGACGAGCTGATGAAGGCCGGCGTGGACGTGGTGGTGATCGACAGCGCGCACGGCCACTCGAAAGCCGTGGTCGAGACCGCGCGGGCCGTCAAGTCGGCCCATCCCAGCCTCCAGCTGATCGTGGGGAACGTGGCCACCGCCGAAGGAACGCGGGACCTGATCCGCGCCGGCGCCGATTGCGTGAAGGTGGGGATGGGGCCCGGCTCCGCGTGCACCACCCGCGTGGTCGCGGGGGTCGGCGTGCCGCAGATCAGCGCCGTGCTCGAATGCGCCAACGAGGCTGCCAAGTCGGGCGTTCCCATCATGGCCGACGGCGGGATCAAGTACTCGGGCGACATGGTCAAGGCGATCGCGGCCGGCGCGCACTCGGTCATGCTGGGGAATCTGCTCGCGGGCACCGAAGAAAGCCCGGGCGAGACGCTCCTCCTGGAAGGGCGAACCTACAAGGTCTATCGCGGCATGGGTTCGCTCTCGGCCATGTCCTCCGGGCGCGGCGACCGCTACTTCCAGGAAGGTGTGAAGGACTTGAAGAAATTGGTCGCCGAGGGGATTGAAGCCCGCGTCCCGTACAAGGGCCCCGTGGCGAACGTCATCTACCAGATGATCGGCGGCCTGAGAGCCGGCATGGGCTACTGCGGTGTCGCCACCATCGAAGACCTGCGCACCCGGACCCGCTTCGTCCGCATCACGGCGGCGGGCCTCCGCGAAAGCCACCCGCACGATCTGACGATCACCAAAGAAGCCCCCAACTACGAAATCCGGTAGCCCTCCCGCTTCGCACGGCTTCTCCCCGCTTCCGTTCTTGATTCGCCCCGCCGCGTTCTCCGACGCAGCGGCGATCGCCGGCGTCTTTCTCCGCTCGTGGAAGGCGCTCATGCCCATGATCCCGCTCAAGCATTCGGACCAGGAAGTCCGGACGTGGATCCGGGGGACGGTGATGGCGACGAAGCGCGTCTCGGTCGCCGTGGCGGGGGACGAGGTGATCGCGATGATGGTGGTGTCGGAGGACGAAGGGGGCGGCTGGATCGACCACCTCTACGTCGCGCCGGAGCACGCCGGACGCGGCGTGGGGAGCGCGCTCGCGCGGGAGGCCCTGGACACGCTTCGCGCTCCCATACGGCTCTACACCTTCCAGGCCAACGAGCGGGCGCGGCGTTTCTACGAACGGTTGGGTTTTCGGGCGGCGGCCTTCGGCGACGGAAGCGGGAACGAGGAAGGAATGCCGGATATCCGCTACGAGCGTCCCTGACGGGCTCCCTCCCTTGACCCACCCCCGGCAACGAGGAGGCCCGCCTCTTTCGAGACGGGCCTTTCGACTGGGGGTGCGCGCCCTCCGGATGGTGCTGGTCGGGGGAGCCGTAGGGCGCGCGGGGGATCGTGCGCTGCCGGGGCGGGGCGCTAGGCGTCTCCGCCGCTCGGGAGCGAAAACTGAAAGTCGGGCGCGATGAGCCGGATCTCGCGGGCGAGGCCCCGGATCTCGTCCAGGTGCTTCCGCTCGCCGGTCTTCTTCCACTCGCCGTAGGCGTCGAGGAGCTGGTCCTGCATCGCGCGCAGCGATACGTCGCGCGCATCCTCGTCCACCGTCCGCGAGAGCCGCACCACGTGCGCCTTCTTGAAGCGCTTCGCGAGGCTCCAGTGCTCCCCGCGCATGTGCGACAGCATCTTGTTGTAGCGATCCAGGCTCACTGTCAGCTTCTCGAGCACCGCGCTCAGCGTGACGCTGGGATTCTCGAGAAGCTCACCGTACGTGTACGAGAAGTGATACCAGTTCGGGCTCCGGCCCACGTCGGCCTCTTCGCCCGGCAGCAGGCCTTCGCGACGGTTCGGTACGTACGGGCCGTTCTGCTCGAACGAGCCCACCGAGATTAGAAGGAGATCTTCGGGCGTCCGATAGATCAGATAGCGGAGCGATCCACGATGCGCGCTTGCCAGCCGCCTCCACGCCGCCACGTCGTAACGCGAGAGGAGCCGGCTGCGCTCCGGGGGCAGAGGAACCTGGGCTTCGAGCTGATCGGTCAGGGCCGCGAGATACCCGTCGACATCCTCTTGAGGGAGCGGATCGCCGTTCTGGGGCGTCCCCTCCGCCTTCGTGAGCAGGAGGCAGTTCATCACCACGTAAGAAGTCGGCCTGACCTTCCGAGGATTCGTTTTGCTCGCTAGATACTTCCGGGCTGCCGTCATGGCTCCCCCCACTCCCTGATCCTTGCTCTACGTCCGTGCTCTCACGCGGCTCATGCCGCGCCACTTCCGCCATCGCAAGATGCACCCTCCGTGCCGAAGACAACCGCGTCGATGCGGTCTGATGTAATCGCATGTGCGCCAATCTATTCCTGAATCGTAAACAAAGGCGACACTCCGAGCCGCTGAGTCGTTTTGACTCCAGTTGTGGTGCCTTCCAGCCGAAGGGTCGGGTGGAACCACCCGCGGAGGCCTGCGGGCGCCCGTTGCGAATCGCGGACGGAATTGCGTCGCGCACGAAGAGCGCTGCAAGAGAACTGGCCCGCCGCGGCGATGGCCGCCGATCGAACGCATTTGGGTCGGGTGGCGCGGCAGCGATTTACAGCGCACGGGGTTGGGGTGGTCACGGGCACGCTCTTTGCCTTTTCGTGTTCGCGACCTACACGGGTGGAATCTCAAGGAGGAGCTGGGTGCGACGTGAATCAGGGACGGCCCTGGGCACGCGCGGCGTTCTCGTCTTTCCGGTCGGCGAAATTCTCTTCGGCGCTCCGGTCGAGGAAGTCGCCGGCCTGATCGAGGGGGACCATATCGCGCCGTTGCCGGGCCAGAACGGGCCGACGGCCGGCGTGCTCGCGTTCCGGGGCTCGATGATCCCAGCCCTCGATCTTTGCGTTTACCTGGACGTTCCCGCGCCGCCGGCGAGCAGCCCGCGCTACGGGATCGTCCTCTCGCGCGGGGTCGAGCGATTCGCGCTGCTCATCCCGACGCTCCCCCGGCTGATCCCGGGGAAGGAGCTAAAGGAAGCGGAGGTCGCCATCGCTGACGCCGAGCTGACGTCGGTCGTGGGCACCGTCTATACCGCCGGCGGCGAGCAGGTGCACTGCCTGCGCTACTGGTCGATCTTCGATTCGGTCATGCCTCCGGTCACGCCGGGCGCGCGGGTTCGTTCATGAATCCCCCAGGAGAAAGAGCCATGCCAGCAGAGGCGAGAGACAAGAGGCCGGTCTCACGCCCCGCGCAGGTGCCTCCGCGATTTTCCATGGCCGTGTTCGTGGCGGCGGCCGCC
>JBKJXM010000252.1:0-9262 GCA_046716305.1 Candidatus Eiseniibacteriota bacterium | reverse complement strand
ATCAGCATGATCAGCCCGATCTGCGAGTAGACGTTCAAGCTCTGCCGGAAGACGAAGAGCGAGATCAGGGCCCCCGCGACGGCCAGGGGCACCGCGAGCAGGATCGTGATCGGATGGATGAAGCTCTCGAACTGCGCCGCGAGCACCAGGTAGATGAAGACGATCGAAAGCAGGAAGAGGAAGTAGAGGCTGGTGCTCGATTCGCGGAATTCGCGCGACTGGCCCGCCAGCTCGTGCTTCATCCCCGCGGGGAGCTTGTCGGCCGCGATCTTGTCGAAGGCGTCCAGGGCCGCCCCCAACGGGAAGCCGGGAGGCAGGTTCGCCGAGAGGGTGGCCGAGCGCACGCGGTTATAGTGGTTCAGCTCCTTGGGCGCGACCGTCTCCTTGATCGTGACGACGTTCGCGAGCTGGACCAGTCCCCCATTCCCGCGGACGTAAATATCGTCGATGGCGCCGGGCGTCGACCGGTTCTGCGGGCTCACCTGCGCGATCACGTCGTACTGCTTGGTCCCCCGCTTGAACTCGCTCACCGTGCGGCCACCCAGCAGAGTCTCGAGCGTCACGCCGATGTCGGTCACGGACACGCCGAGCTGGGCCGCGCGCTCCCGGTCGATCGACACGTCGAGCTGCGGCTTGTTCAATCGGAGATCCGTATCCAGGTTGAGCAGGTAGCCGAGCTTGGAGGCCCCTCCCATCATGGCCCCCACGCCCTGCGCGAGCTGCTCGTAGGTCTCCCCCTGGAGCACGAACTCGACCGGCGACGACGAGAACGACCCGCCGAGGCTGGGCGGATTGATCACGAACGCGAGCACGCCGGGGATCGAGATGAGCGGGTGGAAGAGCTCCTGCACGATCTGCTGCTGCGATTTCTCGCGCTCGTGCCGGGGCTTCAGCGCGAGGAAGAGAAATCCATTCGTCACCTGCCCCGGTCCGCCGAAGCCGAGGCCGGTCGCGGTGAAGAGGCCGCGCCGCTCGGGAAGCGGGAGGAGGATCGCCTCCACTTGCCGCATGTAGCGGTCGGTGTATTCCAGCGTCGAGCCCTCGGGCGCGATCACGATTCCGAACCCGACGCCGCGGTCCTCGGTGGGAATCAGCTCGCGCGGCAGGAGCATGAACAGTCCCCCGATCACGAGAACCAGGACGACGGCGACGCCCACCGCGAAGCCGCGGTGCGTGAGGAACCAGCGGAGCGCGCGGTCGTACCGCGTGTTCATGGCGTCGAAGCCGCGGTCGATCCTGCGCGCGATCCGGTTCTGGTTCTGCTCGTGGGAGCTCTTCAAGATCCGCGAGGAGAGCATCGGGGTGAGCGTGAGCGCCACGAATCCCGAGATCAGCACCGCGACGGCAACCGAGAGTCCAAACTCGCTGAAGAGCCGCCCCACCGTGCCCGTCAGGAACGACACCGGGACGAACACCGCGACCAGGGTGATGGTGGTCGCGAGCACCGCGAAGCCGATCTCCTTCGACCCGTCCAGGGCGGCGCGCATCCGCCCCTTCCCCATCTCCATGTGCCGGACGATGTTCTCCAGGACCACGATCGCGTCGACCACGACCCGCCCGATCGCCAGCACCAGGGCGAGGAGGGTCAGGATGTTGATCGTGAACCCCATGGCGTACGCCACGGCGAACGTTCCGATGATCGAGATGGGGATGGCGATCCCCGGGATCAGGGTCGCGCGCACGGTCTTCAGGAAGACCAGGATCACCAGCACGACGAGCACGATCGCGATGAAGATGGTCTGGGTGACTTCCTGGATCGACTCCTTGATGAACGTGGAGGAGTCGTACGCCACGTCCAGCTTCATCCCCTCGGGGATCGCGCGCGACAGATCGGGAAGAGCAGCGCGGACGGCGTCGGCCACGTCGATGGTGCTCGCCTTGGACTGTTTCACCACTCCGAGTCCCACCGCCGGGTCGCCGTTCCACCGCACGGCCGTCCGCTCGTCCTCGGCCCCCACCTTGACGTCGGCCACGTCGCTCAGGCTGACGCGCTCGGTCCCGTCCTGCTTCACGATGATCGCGCCGAACTCCTCGGCGGTCACCAGGTCGCCGCGCGTCCGCACGGCGAACTCCCGCTCGGTGCCCTCGACGCGACCGGCCGGGATCTCGGCGTTCTCGCGGCGGATCGCGCTTTCCACGTCCTGCGCCGTGAGCCCGTGCGACGCCATGCGCGCCGGGTCCAGCCAGACGCGCATGGCGTAGCGGCGCTCCCCGCCCAGAAAGATGTTCCCCACGCCCGGAAGCCGCTGCAGCCGCTCTTTCAGAACGCGGTCGGCCACGTCGGACAGCTCGAGGTTGGAGAACCGCTGGCTCGACAGCGCGAGCCAGACGATCGGCTGCGCGTTCACGTCCACCTTGGCGACGATGGGGTCTTCGGCCTCGCTGGGGAGCTGTCCGCGCACGCGCGAGACGCGGTCGCGCACGTCGTTGGTGGCCTCCTCGATGTCCCGCGAAAGCTCGAACTCGATCGAGATCGACGAGCCCTGCTCGCGGCTCGACGACGTGATGGTCTTCACGCCCTCCAGCGTGGCGAGCTGCTCTTCGAGCACGTCGGTGATTTCGGTCTCGACGACGTTGGGGCTGGCTCCGCGGTAGAACGTGTCGATGGAGACGATCGGCGGATCGACGTCCGGGTACTCGCGCACCGGAAGACGCGTGAAGGAGATCACCCCGAACAGGATGATCGCCAGGCTCATCACCGTGGCGAGGACGGGACGCTCGATGGAGATTTCGCTGAGCTTCATGACGGTTCCGTCTTCGGCTCCGAGGCCGCGGCCTTCGCGCCCTCTCCGGCCGGGGCCGCCCCCGACTGGATGGGAATCACCTTGGCGCCCTCGAACAGCTTCTGGTGGCCGGCGCGCACCACGAACTGCCCGGGCGAGAGACCCTTCACCACTTCGACCACGTCGGCGAGGCGGGTGCCCAGGGTCAGCGCGCTTCGCGTGACCGTGCTGTCTGCCTTCACCACATAGACGTAGTTCTCGCCCCCCTCCGAGAAAACGGCCTCGTTCGGCACCGTCACGGCCTCGGGGCGTGAGCTCAACACCGCCGACACGTCCACCGACATGCCGGGGCGGAACCGGCCGCCGGGGTTCTGCACGCGCGCGATCACGCGGCTGCTCCGCGTCTGTGGATCGAGCACCGGATCCAGCACGTCGATCGTTCCCACCAGCGTGTACCCGGGGTAGGCGGGCGCCGACAGGTTCACGGCGGCCCCGCGGCGGAGCCGGCCGAGATAGCGCTCGGGCACCGAGAAGGTCACCTTGATCACGCCGATGGAAGCGAGGTCCGTGATCGGAGTGCCCGCGCGCAGGTACGCGCCCGGGCTGACCCGCTTGGAGCCGGCGACCCCCGAGAAGGGGGCCGTGATCCGCGTCTTCCGAAGCCGGGTCTGGGCGAGGGACAGGTTCGCCTCGGCCACCTTGAGCGCCGCCGCCGCATCGTCCAGATCCTGCGCCGCGCCGGCTCCCTGGCTCACCACCGACTTGACGCGGTCGTACTGGGAGCGCGCTTGGTCGCGCAGCGCCTCGGCGCGCTCCACCTCGGCCTTGAGCTGCGCGTCGTCGAGCTGCGCGAGCAACGCCCCGGCCCGGACCGGCTGCCCTTCCTGGAACGGGAGCCGCGTCACCACGCCGTCGATCTCCGACACGACGAGGATCGCCTCGCCCGCCTCCACGGATCCGACCGACTCGAACCGGTCGGTCACGGCGCCCTGGGTCACGGGCGCGATCTCGACCGGCATCGGGGGCGGACGGAAGCCGCCGGCCTGAGGTCCGCGCTGGCACCCCATTGCGGCGAGCGCGAGAAGCGCAGCCGCGGTCACGAGGGCGCGGCGGGCGGCCGATGCGGAACGTGCGGTCATTCGGATTCTTCCTCTCTGTTCGAGACCGGCGGCGCGCCGCCGGAAGTGAGATAGCGAAGCTGCGCCGCGGCCCGGGCCGAGCGGACGAAGGCCCCGGAGTAGCGCTGCTGCGCGGCGGCGAGATCGGCCGCGAGGCGGGAAAGCTCGAACGCGGTCGTTCTCCCGTTGTTGTATTCGATCAATCCGATTCGCACCTGCTCGACCGAAGCCGCGATGCCGCGACGCGCGGCCTCCAGCCGCTGTGTCGCGTTCATCAGCTCGCGGTGGCGGGCGCGCACGTCGTCGGCCAGCGCGCGCTGCCCCGAAACCAGGAACGACTGCGCGCGGTCCGCCTCGGCCTGGAGCCGCTGCCGCTCCCCCGCTCCGGCGCGGAACCCGATCGGAACGGTGAGCGAGGCTCCGGCGCTCCACGTGGCGAACTCCCGGCGACGCGCCTGGGAGATCGCTTCGCCCATATCGCCGCTGACCGTGGTCCGGAGCGTGTCGCCCCCGAAGATCACCTCGCGCGGCGTGCCCGAAAGCCCGGTGCCGCCGATCGTCCCGAAGACGTCGAGCGCGGGATAGGCGTTCCAGCGCGCGCTCAGGTGGCGCGACCGCGCGGCCGCCACGTCCCGCTCGCGCGCGCGAAGCTCGGAATTATTCCGGAGCGCGCGGTCCACCAGCTCCCCTTCGGACTCGACGGGAAAGTCGCGGGGGGGCTCGTCGATCGGGTGATACCGCGCCGGAATGCCCGGCGGGCGGACCCCGATGAGAGTGGCGAGCTGATCCGAGGTCTGGTCCAGCGACTCCTCGCGGTCCAGCACCGCCTGTTCCTGCTCGGCGGAGAATGCCTGGGCCGTCGCCACCTGCACCGGACCCACCAGACCCGCGCGGCTTCGGTACTGCGCCTGACTGACGAGCGCGGTCGCCTGGTCCTTGATCAGCCGCGACACCGCCAGGTCCCGCTCCGCGGCGTAGAGCTCCCAGTAGACGCGCTCGACGTCCGCCTGCACCGCGGAGACCGCGTCCTGGTACCGCGACTCGGCCGCCTCGCGCTCGCGGGTCGAAGCGCTCCGCTCGCCCCAGGTCCCCGGCCCGAAGCCGCGCAGGAGGGGCTGGCGCAAGGAGAGCCGGCCGGCGGCGTCGTACTGGGGCCGGAGCTGCGTGAAGGGGGCGTTGCTCTCGGTCCGCACCGCGTCGAGCGACGCGGAGACCCGCGTTCCGAATGGGAGCGTGATGCGCGCGCCGCCGCTCGCGGTGGTTTCCTTGAATTGCGTCCCGGTGAAGACGGAGCTGGACGGCTGCTCCTGGTCCACATGGTTCACGTCGGCGAAGAGCTCGGGATCGAAGGCGCCCCGCTCGCGCCGGGCCGCACCGCGGGCCGCGCGCATCTCCGCGGCCGCGATGGTCACCCGGGTGGAGCCCTTCAGGGCGGCCTGAACCGCGTCGGCCAGGGAGAGCGGCGTGCCGCGGATCTCGGCGAGGGCGTGGGCCAGAGCGCTATCGGGATTGCTGGACAGTGTGGGCGAAGCGGTAGGCGTGGCGGTCTGGCTCCATCCCGGGGACGCAAGGGTGGCCAGCAGCGCGCCGACCATGCCGAACGCCCGGAGCGCGCGCCGGCGCGGCCGAGGGCTACCCTCGGCCGAAACTGCTAACTCTGAGATCAAGGATCCCCCACGGATGTCCCGGCCCGAGCCCGGGGAGCGACGATTCTACGCCTTGGATGCAGGAACGAGCTACCATTACGACTCGGCGGGCACGACATCCAGGGCGTGGAGCTCGGTGCCCCGGAGAACGGAGAGGCGGCGCGTGATCCCGGCCGCCTGGTCGGTCAGCTTCGCCTGCAGGTCGTCGATGCTCGCGATCGGATCCTCGCCGAAGCCGAGGATGACGTCCCCTACCTTGGCCCCCGCGCGGTCCGCGGGTCCGCCCGACTCGAGCGACTGGATCAGCACGCCGCTCTCGATCGAGAGTCGGAAGAAGCGGGTCACGCGACGCGGCACGGGGACGTTCTGGCCGGCGATCCCGATCATGCTCCGCCGCACCTTCCCGAAGCGGATGAGCTGACTCGCGACGAGTTTGGCCGTGTTGATCGCGATGGCGAAGCAGATCCCCTGAGCGGGGAGAATGATCGCCGAATTCACGCCGACCACTTCGCCCCGCGTGGTGACGAGCGGCCCCCCGGAATTCCCCGGGTTCAACGCGGCGTCGGTCTGGATCACGTTGTCGATGAGGCGCCCGGATCCCGCTCGAAGCGAGCGCCCGAGCGCGGACACTACGCCCGTGGTGACGGAGGCCTGGAACCCGAACGGGTTTCCGATCGCGACCACGAGCTGGCCGACGAGAAGGGATTGCGAGTCGCCGAGATGGACCGGGACGAGGTGGGGCGCATGGATGCGGATCACCGCGAGGTCGGTGTCGGGATCATCACCGACGAGCTGGGCGGTGCTGTGCCGGCCCTCGGGAAGGGTGACGGCGATCTCCGCCGCGCCATGGACGACGTGGCTATTGGTGAGGACGAATCCGTCGGGCGTGAAGATGAACCCGGATCCGGAGCCGCCAACGCGCGGAACCATGCGGCCGCTCGATTCGTTTCCCTGCGGCTCCGGGTGGCGGACCTCGATCGAGACCACCGAGGGCCCGACGCGGGAAACGGCGTGGATCACCGCGCGGGAGTAGGCGTCCAGGGGCTCTGGGTGAGCCCGGGCCTCGAATTCCGGCGTGGGTTCTTCTTCGAACAGCTCGCCGCTCGGCTCGGGATCTGCCATGGCTCTTGGATGCGGCTCCATGAAGCGGGTTTCCGCCGAAAGAGACGGCCGCGAAAGGGGATGGCCCGAACCGGGGCGCCCTTTTCGGCGGTGTTGGTTTATGATGGGGACGATGCCCCCGACGAAAATCTCAGCCGTGGAATTCTACCTCGAAACAGCGGGCGACCCCAGGCGCTTGCACGGCCTTGCGTGGGAGCCGGACCGGCCGCCCCGCGGACGGATCAGCATCGTCCACGGTCTCGGGGACCACGCCGCGCGCTACCGGCACGTCGCCGAGGAGTTCGTCCGCATCGGATTCGCGGTGGAGGCGTTGGATTTGCCCGGCCATGGGCAGTCGACCGGAAGCCGCGGACATGTACGCGGATGGAACGACTACCGGGACGCCATGGAGATCTGGATGAAGCGCTCCGCGTCGCTCCCTGGCGCCGAAACGCGCGTGATCCTGGGCCAGAGCATGGGCGCCTTCGTCGCGCTCGACTGGGCGCTCGGCCATCCGCGTGGCCTCCGCGCTCTGGTCCTGTGCGGCGCCCCGTTCGAAGTGGTTCTCCGGCCCTCGATGCTCAAGGTCAAGGCCGCCCAGTTCGCGGCCAAGTTCTGGCCGCGCTTCTCGCAAGGGAACACGATCCTGCCCTCCATGCTCTCCCGCGATCCCGAGATCGTGCGCGCGCACTCGATCGATCCGCTCGTTCACTACCGGATCAGCGCCCGCCTTTTCTTCGAGTTCCAGCGGATGCGCATGGAGCTGGTCCGCCGCGCCTCCGAGCTGCCGGTGGACACGCTCATCATTCACGGGGGCCGACCCGATCTCGAGCATCGTCGGAGCGCAGCGGTGGGCCGCGCGCGCGCCCGATGACCGCGTCACGTGCCGGTTCTACCCGGGGCTGCTCCACGAAGTGCTGAACGAGCTGGAACGGAAGGATGTGTTGGGGAACTTGGTGGAGTGGATCGACAAGGTTCTACCGGTGGACGCGTCGCACGCGTCTGACGGTGCAAAGATCAACTAAGCGCTAGAGCTACCGACGCAGCAACATCCGCACGGCAGCATTCCACTCCATAATCCGCTGCCTCCGCTCCTTCGTCGCCATGGCCGGCCGGAACACTCGTTCCTCGCCGCCCGGCACCGGCACGTCGCTTCGCCTTTCCCAAATACCAGCGCCGATCCCGGCGAGCAGCGCCGCGCCCAGCGCGGTGCTCTCCAGCATGGTCGGGCGCACGATCGGGATCCCTAGCAGGTCCGCCTGAAGCTGGAGCAGAAGGTCGTTGGCCGCGGCTCCTCCGTCCACGCGCAGTTGCCGCACTCGGGTGCCAGCGTCGCGCTCCATCGCCGTCACCACGTCTCGGGTCTGAAACGCGATCGACTCTAGCGCCGCGCGCGCGAGGTGCGCACGGGTCGTGCCGCGCGTGAGGCCGCTCCAGATGCCGCGCGCGTCGGGACGCCAGTAGGGAGCGCCGAGACCGGCGAACGCGGGGACCAGGACGGTGCCGCCGGCGTCCGGGACGGATCCCGCGAGCGCTTCCACCTCGCCCGCGCTCTGGATCACTCCGAGCCCGTCCCGCAGCCACTGCACGGAGGCTCCCCCCACGAAGACGCTCCCTTCCAGCGCGTAGGCCGGCTCACCCTTGGAGCCGCACGCGACGGTGCTGATCAGGCCGGAGCGCGAGAGCAGCAGGCGGCCGCCCGTGTGCAGCATGAGGAAGCAGCCCGTGCCGTACGTGTTCTTGATGCCGCCGCGCGTCGCGCACCCCTGGCCGAAGAGCGCCGCCTGCTGGTCTCCGGCGATGCCGCGGATCGGGATGCCGTCCGGGAGCCCGGGCACGCCGCGCGTCACGCCGAAGTCGCCCGCGGAGGGGCGCACCTCGGGGAGGATCGCTTCGGGCACTCCGAACATCGAGGCGAGCGCCGGGTCCCAGCGGCCGCGGCGCAGGTCGTAGAGGAGTGTGCGGCTCGCGTTGGTGGGATCGGTCGCGTGGACGGCGCCGCCCGTGAGGAGCCACACCAGCCATGAATCGACGGTGCCGAAGGCGATCTCGCCGCGGACGGCGCGCGCCCGAAGCCCGCGGTCGTTCCGGAGCATCCACTCGACTTTGGTCGCGGAGAAGTAGGGATCGAGGCGCAGCCCGGTTTTCCGACGCACCGCCGCCTCGGTCCCCTTCCGGCGAAGCGCGGCGCAGCGCTCCGCGGTGCGGCGGTCCTGCCAGACGATCGCCGGCCCGACCGGGCGCGAGGTGTTCCTCTCCCAGAGGATCGTGGTCTCGCGTTGGTTCGTGATGCCGATCGCGTCGATGCCTCCGGCCCGCGACGCGCCGTCGCCCGCCGAGCCGTCGGTCGACGCGTCCCGCAGTGCCCCATCGATGGCGCGAAGCACAGTCTCCCAGATCTCGTCGCCGTCGTGCTCCACCCAGCCTGGCTTTGGGAAATGCTGCGGCAGCTCCGCGTAGCCGCGGCCGAGCACGCGCGCCCGTTCGTCGAGGAGGAGGACGGTGGTGCCGGTGGTCCCCTGGTCGATGGCCAGGATCCGCGCGCCGCGGCTCATGCTCCCTCTCGGGCGGTCACCCGAACTTCGCGCATGGCAGGCTTCGCGATCGCGGAACCCACGCCCTCCTCGATCGCGCGCTCCTCGCGGTCGAGGATCGCGTGGAGCCGCTCGACCTC
>JBKJXM010000251.1:0-4060 GCA_046716305.1 Candidatus Eiseniibacteriota bacterium | reverse complement strand
AGCGGGCGCGGCTCCAGCGGATCGCGGGTCCCGGCGTGCGGTTCGACGGCTGGCTGGGGCCCGATGCGCTGCGCGACGCCTACCGTTCGTGCCGCGCCCTGGTCCAGGCGCACGAGGAGGACTTCGGCATCGCGCCTCTCGAAGCGATGGCGTGCGGGCGCCCGGTGGTCGCGCTCCGACGGGGCGGAGCCTCCGAGGTCGTGCGCGAGGGCACCGGCATCCTATTCGACGACGGGGACGACGTGAGGGACGACGGTGGCGAGCCGCTCGACCGTGCGCTCGTGGAATTGTCGCGCCGTACGTTCGACCCCGCGCGCCTCCGCCGCCACGCGCAGGAGTTCGACCGCTCCCGATACCGGGAACGAATGGAGGCGCTCCTCGCCGACGCGTGGGAGGCGTTCCAGGCCCGAGGAGGCGACCCATGGGCGGTCGAGAGGCGCCTTGCCGGTTGCGCTGGAGCGCCGATTATGGTAGAATAGAGGTGATCACGCACCTCTTATCCTATTTCAGACACCTTCTTGGGCCCGATGTCGACAAGGTTTCCTTTCCGCATCCTTGGCGCGCTCGCCGCATCCCTCGCGCTCGCATGCCTGGTCCTCGTGGCCGGTCCCACGCCGACCCTCCATTCGTCCACCCCCGCGGTTTCAGACTTCTCGAACTTCGAGACCATTCCCGTCCACCCGCTCGCGCTGACGCCCGACGGCACGCGGCTCCTGGCCCTGAACGTCCCGGACGCGCGGCTCGAGGTGTTCGCGATCGGAGCGGCCGGGATCACGAGCACGGGAGAAATACCGGTCGGGCTCGAGCCGGTGTCGGTCGCCGCCCTGAACGACAGCATCGCCTGGGTGGTGAACCAGGTCTCCGACGACGTGAGCATCGTGAATCTGTCGACGTTGCAGGTGGTCGCCACGCTTCGGGTGGGGGACGAGCCCACGGACGTCGTCTTTGCCGGCAGCCCGAAGCGCGCGTTCGTGTGCGTGAGCGGCGAGGACGCGGTGAAGATCTACAGCCTGACGGGCGCCTCGGGGACCCTCCTCGATCAGGTCCGCCCCATATTCGGCCGCCACCCGCGCTCCCTCGCGGCCCGCGCGGGGGAGGTCTATGTCGCGGTCCTCGACGGAGGGAACCGCACCTCGATCCTGAGCGCGGAGGAGGTGCAGGCCGGGGGCGGTCCGCCGCCGCCGAATCCGCCGCTCAAGGCGGGCCTTCCGGTGCCGCCGGCCGTGGGCCTGATCGTTCAGAAGGTGGGCGCCGACTGGGTGGACGAGCGACCCGCGAGCGTGAAGACCTGGAACGCGGCGATTCCGTACGACCTCCCGGACCAGGACGTGGTGGTCCTGGATGCCGCTTCGGGCGCGCCGCTTCGCACGGTGGCGGACGTGGGTACGAACCTCTTCGACGTGGCGGTCGCGCCCGCGTCGGGGAATCTCTACGTGACGAACACGGAGGCCCTGAACCGGATCCGGTTCGAGCCAAATCTGAAGGGGCGTTTTCTCCGGAATCGCCTCACCCGCATCGATGGCGGGGGTCTTGGAGCGGTGACGCGGTGGCATCTGAACGCCCACGTCGTCTACGATACGATCCCGGGGCCTCCCGGTGAGAAGGATCTAAGTCTGTCCGGGCCGATGGGGGTGGGGGTGAACGCGGCCGAGACCAAGGTCTACGTCGCGGCCCTCGGCTCCGACCAGGTCGGCGTGGTGGATCCCGCTTCGGGCCTCGTTACGCGGCGGATCGCGGTGTCGGCCGCTCCCCCTTCCACCAAGAGCGGTCCGTCCGGGCTGGTCGTGGACGAGGTACGTCACCGGCTCTACGTCCTGAACCGGTTCTCCAACTCGGTCGCGATCCTCGACACGCAGAGCGAGTCGTTCGTGTCCACGACGCCGCTCGGAGGCGGATTCGACCCGAGCCCGCCCGAGGTGCTCGCCGGACGCCGGTTCCTCTACGACGGCCTCCTCTCCGATCACGGTGACCTGTCGTGCGCCTCGTGTCACGTCTCCGGCAACTTCGACAACATCGCCTGGGACCTGGGAAATCCCCAGGGCAACCTGGACCCGGTTCCAGCCGGCCAGCCGCCGGGGCTTCCGCCCTTCCACCCGATGAAGGGGCCGATGACCACGCAGACCTTGCGCGGACTCCGGGACGCATCGCCGTTCCACTGGCGGGGCGACCGCGCCGACTTCACGCGGTTCAATCCCGCATTCATCGGGTTGATGGGGAACCAGGATTCGCTTACCGCGGCTGAGATGCAGAAGTACAGCGACTTCATCATGACCGTGGTCTACCCGCCCAACCCCAACCAGAACCTGGACCGGACCTGGCCCAATCCCGCGGCCCCGACGCCCAGCCCGACGCGCGGCAAGATCGAGTTCGACACCAAGCCGCACGATGCGGGCGTCTGCGCTGATTGCCACTCGTTCCCGACGGGGACGAACCGCACGATCATCCCGGGGGTGCTGCTACAGGAGAGCCAGGGGTTCAAAGTGCCCCAGCTCCGGAACATGTATCAGAAGACTGGATTCACGGACGGGCCCGGCGCCCAGAAGCGCGGCTTCGGCTTCTTGCACGACGGCTCGATCGACAATCTCTTCGAATTCCTGCGCCTCGCCGTCTTCAACTTCGCCAACGATCAGGAGCGCCGCGACCTCGAGGCGTTCCTCCTCGCGTTCGACACCGGCACGGCGCCCTCGGTGGGCCGGGAAGTCACCGTGAACGGCGCCAACAAGGGGCTCGCGGGTACCGTGCAGCTTCTCGACTCCCTCTATGCGGCCGCCGACGCGGGGCACTGCGATCTGGTGGCGCACGGCCGGATCGGCGGCGTCGCGAGGGGCTTCGCCTACCAGGCGGGGCAGCGCTCGTTCCGGAGCGACTACAACCCGGAGGGAACGTTCGGCGCCGACTCGCTCCGCCTTCTGGCGCGGGACGGCGGCGAGATCACCTACCTCGGAGTCCCACCCGGCTCGGGAACGCGAATGGGAATCGATCGCGATCGGGACGGCTATCGCGACCGCTGGGAGATCGCGCTGGGCTCGAACCCGGCGGACCCGGCGTCGGTGCCGTCCGTGAGCGCCGTGGCGCCCGCGCCGGAGGCTCCGGTAACGCGGCTCTTCGCCAACCACCCCAATCCGTTCAATCCGAGCACGGTGATCCCCTTCCAGGTGGGCCGTGCGGGGCGCGTGACGCTCCGCCTCTTCAACGTGTCGGGCGCCCTGGTGCGTACGCTGGTCGACGGCCCGGCGCCTGCCGGGCGCTATGAAGTGAAGTGGGATGGGCGGGACGGACGCGGACTTCCGCTCGCGAGCGGGCGCTACTACGCGCGGCTGACCGTGGACGGCGAGGCGAAGACGCGGAGCGTGACGCTCCTCAAGTGAGCGGCTACTCGGGAATGGCCGTCAGATCGCCCGCGACGACCAGGTGCATCTTCTCCGGATGCAGGCGGCGCCGGATGACGGCATTGACCTGCTCCTTCGTTACCGCGCGGATCCGTTTCGGATACACGTCCAGGTAGGCCGGGCCGTACCCGAACTTCTCCGCCGTGCAGAGCGCCGCCGCCACGCCTCCGTTCGTGCCCAGGCGGACGAGATAGATCCCGGCGAAGAACTCCTTCTGCGTCTGCACTTCGGCGTCCGTGATGCCGCTCGCCGCGTACTTGTCGATTTCCTCCTTCGTGGAGCGGAGGGCTTTCGCCGTGTTCTGCGGCGCCACCGCCACGTCCACCGCCCAGAGACCGTCCACGTAGTCGGGCCAGAGGAAGCGCGAGAAGAGGGTGTAGGAAAGCCCCTCGGTGTCACGCACCCGCTTTCCGATCCGCGAAGTCAGGCTGGACTGTCCCAGGGCCGCGTTCGCGATGATCGCCGCCTCGTAGTCGGAGTCGTTCCGCTTGAGTCCGCTCGCCTGGCCGTAGAGGAAATCCACGTTCGCCTTTCCCTTCATCGTCTCGACGGCCCGCTGGGCGGCGTTGGGCACGGTCGGGGCGCGGTCGTGAACGGGGCGCGCGCCCCGCGGGGGCGCGCGGAAGAGGGAGGCGGCCACCGCCGCGACCGCCTCCCGGTACACCTCCCCC
>JBKJXM010000250.1:0-3858 GCA_046716305.1 Candidatus Eiseniibacteriota bacterium | reverse complement strand
ACCCCACCCCTGCGAGCGCGCAGACCAGATAAAAGAGGGGCATCCAGTAGCCCACGTCGTCGGGGATGGAATAGGCCGAGAGGAGCGCCGCCGCGGCCGCCGCGGAGGCGAGGATCGGGAGCGCCCCCCGCGGCCGCGTCCACAGGGCGCCGGCGATCCCCACCGCCAGCGCCAGGAGACCCGGGCCGAAATCGAGAATCCAGCGCCCGGGCGCGAGATGGCGCGCAATTTCCCCCAGGCCCCGACCGAAGAAGTGGGAGGAGTACTGCGCCCCGCTCAGCACCCACCAGAGACGCTCGGGGGTATTGGGGGCCCCCCAGGAGAACTCGGGCAGGCGGCTCGATCGGACCGGCAGGTAGAGGTCGAGGGTCACCCCCCAGACCAGGAGAAGAGGCAAAAGAACGATTCCGGTCGCGCCGATGATTCCACGAGCAGCGAGACGCGCCGCGACGATCACCACGGCGGGAATCGCGGCCAGAAGCAGCAAATGGTTGGTGAGCCCGAGCCCTACGAGATACGCCGCGAGCGCGAGGTGCCGGACGCTTCCGGCGCGATCGGCGCGGGCCGCGGCCCAGAGGACGGCGCCGAGGAACGCCGCGTTCAGCGTATAGACCTCGGCGACGACGCTCTGGCTCCAGGCGCCGCGCGAGAAGGCGTAGGCGAGGGACGCGCCGAGGGCGGCGACGATCGCCCCCGCGCCTGCGTTCGCGCCCGTGTTCGCGTCCGCGCGGTCGTCGCCGCGGGCGGCGAGCTCGAGCACGAGGAGCGCGAGGAAGAAGACGGCGGCCGCGCCGGCGAGGGCGGCGACCAGGTTGATCCGAAACGCCGGGCTCGCGAACGGAGCCAGCGAGGCGACCCGGCCCAGGAGCACGAAGAGCGGATACCCCGTCGGGTGGGGGATCCCCAGGGTGGCGGACGCGACGAGGAGATCTCCCGAGTCCTCGCCCTGGTTCATCCACGCGACGGTGGGCGACAGGGTCCGGACGTAGGCCCAGAGCGCTACGAGGGCGGCAACCCAGGCGGCGCCGAAGGCGGTGCGGGACATGCGGCGCACCGTAACAGACGCTTCGGCGGCGGGTCAACGCGACCGGACCGATGGATGAACGGTGGCCGGCGGACGAAAGACGCCGGGTGACGAGTCGCCGGAACGTGCGGGCTGCACGGTGCGGCGGTGGTGCTGATGCAGGACGCAAGACGCCGAGGGCGGCCGCGTAAGCTATTGAGAGCCAGAGATTTAGGTTACACCTGCGAGTAGCTATGGCATGGAAGTTGCTCGAACGAGCCACGGCTGATTCTCGCAGTCGGGTGCGGGATGGCCTCATCCCAACACATCGCGGAGCACACATGCTTGGTCGGAAGAAGAGCACGGTGGGGCTCGACATCGGTTCGAGCTCGATCAAGGTGGCCGAGATCGTGCAGGACAAGACCGGCGGTCGCCTCGTGAACTACGGCATCTCCGAGCCGCTGAGCGAAGCGATCGTGGATGGCGAGATCATGGACCGCCAGATGGTGCACGAGGCGATCACCAACCTGATCGAGTCGCGCCAGATCAAGAACAAGAACGTCGTGACGGCTGTCTCCGGCCGCGCGGTCATCGTGAAGAAGATCCTCATGGACCGCCTGAGCGAGGAAGACGCCAAGGAAGCGATCCAGTGGGAGGCGGAGCAGCACGTCCCCTACGACATCAACGACGTCTCGCTCGACTTCCAGATCATCAATCCCAACATCGATCAGAAGAAGATGCAGGTGCTCCTGGTCGCGGCCAAGAAGGACATGATCGCGAACCACGCCGACATCATCCGCGACGCGGGGCTCACGCCGACCATCATCGACGTGGACTCCTTCGCCATCCAGAACGCGATCGAAGCCAACTACGACTTCACTTCCGACGAGACGCTCGCCCTCGTGAACATCGGGGCCGAGATCACCAACTTGAACATCGTGCGCAACCAGACCCCCCACTTCACGAAGGACCTCTCGGTCGGGGCGAACTCCTTCGTGGAGGGGATCCAGCGCAAGTACAACGTGAGCCAGGCCGAAGCCCTGAACGCCCTCCGCGGCCGCGGCGAGGCCGGGATCGACGTCCCGTCCATCGTGCAGGCGACCTGCGAAGACCTCTCGGTCCAGATCGACCGCGCCATCGCGTACCTCCGCTCCGCGGGAGACGCCGAGCGCGTCGACCGGATCCTGATCTCGGGTGGAAGCGCGCGCGTGCCGGGTCTCGCGGAGTTCCTGCACGCGCGGCACCAGGTTCCGGTGGAGATCGTGAATCCGCTCCAGCGTCTGATGGTGGACCCGGGGCTTTTCGACGGCGATTCGCCTGAAGGCGTCGGCCCGGTGCTCACCGTGGCCATCGGCCTCGCGCTGCGATAGGGGGAGGACAATGATTCGCATCAATCTGCTGCCCCGTGAAGACCGCCAGGTCCGCCGGAGCTTCCAGCTCCCGAAGGTCGGCACGATCATGCCGCTCCTGGCGCTGCTCCTGGTGGCGGCGCTCTTCACGGCCTTCTCGGTCGTCCAGGCGATGCAGGTGAGCCGTCTCAAGACGGACATCGCCCGGGCGGAGCGGGAGGCCGAGAAGCTGAAGCCCCAGCTCCAGATGATCCAGGAGCTGACGCAGAAGCGCGAGGAGCTGACGCGCCGGCTGAACGTGATCACCGAGCTGGACAAGACGCGGCTGTGGCGGGTGCGTCTGGTGGACGAGCTGTCGAAGTGCATTCCGCAGCACCTCTGGCTCACCAGCTACGAGGAGACGGGACCCACCCAGGTCCAGGTCGAGGGCGTCACGTTCTCGAACCTGCTCGTGGCGGACTTCATGTCGCGGATGGAGGCGTCGCCCCTGTACGGGACGGTCGACCTGGTGGTGGCGGAGAAGGGGACGATCGACACGCGAAGCGTGGTGAAGTTCAAGATCACGGCGTCGATGACGCTGTAGCCCGGGGAGCGAACGGCGATGGCTTTGGACATCAAAGATCCCAAAACGCAGAGGATGCTCCTGATCGGACTGGGCATCGCGGCGCTCGTCTACTTCTACGTGTTCGCCGACTTCGTCCCGTTCAACTACAAGGCGCGGTCCAAGCAGATCGGCGTGCTGAAGGCCGAGTACTCGCACAAGGCAAACGAACTCTCGAAGGCGCAGCAGCTCGTCAATCGCCTCCCGGAGCTGAAGAAGGAGTTCGCGCTCCTGAACCAGCGCTGGGCGATCGCGCAGGAGCTGCTCCCCAGCCAGAAGGAAGTGGCCAGCCTGCTCCGCAAGGTGACGCTGGCGGGCCAGGAGGCGGGCATCAAGTTCCTCCTGTTCAAGCCGGGCGAGGCGAAGACGCAGGCGTACTTCACGGAGAACCCGGTGCAGGTCTCGGTGACGGGCGGATTCCACCACACCGGGTCCTTCTTCAGCGAGATCGCGGAGCTGTCGCGGCTCGTGAACGTATCGCAGCTCAAGCTCAAGGGATTCGACAAGGGCGACGTGGACGACACCGTGCAGGCCGACTTCGTCGCGACCGCGTACACGCTGGCCGAGGGGACACCCAATGAACCTGCCAAGCAGCCTGGCGCTGCCAAGAAGTAAGTTCTTCCAGAGCCGGATCGGGATTCTGATCCTCGCTCTGGTCGCCGTCCTCGTGGGCGGCGGCGTCTTCTTCGCATTGCGCCCGGCCGCACGCACCAAGATGCCGACGCCGGCGACCTCGCCCGCGGCCCAAGTCCCGGTGCGTCCGGCGGCGCGGCCGGTCGTGGTCTTCGGCCCGCCCCCTCCGGAATCGATCTGGAAGCCTCCGGCCGCGGCGACGCTGCCTCCGCCGGCGGTCGCGGTCGCACCGGGCGGCGCCGTGACGGCTCCGGCAGGACGCGCGGGTGTCC
>JBKJXM010000249.1:0-19561 GCA_046716305.1 Candidatus Eiseniibacteriota bacterium | reverse complement strand
TCCGCGGACACCTGTGCCGTATTCAACGACCCGAACGATCCGGAATCGGTCAACCTGATCAGCGGCGTGTACACCTTCACCGTCACCGCCGTGGACAATGCGTTCTCGCGCAGCGATCCGGCCACGGGGGGGAGAACGCAGTTCGTCGTGAACAACGATCCCGACACGGAGATTCTGCCCGATCCCCAATCGGCCGATCCCAGGCCGGCTGGGTATTACATTCAGCCGTTCAGCTACGGCCAGCTGGCTCCCCCGATACCGCACACGTTTTACGAAGGCGACACCGTTCCGTACCGATCGACGGTCTGGTGGAATTGGACCGCCCAGGACGAAGCATGCGACAATCCGCAGGGGATCACGGGCTACGCCGCGTTTTTCAGGGGTGGGCATAACAATTTCGAGCCCTACACCACCGGCTTCCAGTACCACCTGTGCAACTCACCGGATGGAGATCCTATCTACTTCACCACCAACAATCCGGCCGTCGTGAATACCCCGGGTGTCGGGTGCAGCTTCCCGACTCTTGTTCTCGATTCCCTGGACCTGGGCCACAATCAGATATTCAATGTCGCGGCGCGCGACAACTCGGGCCGGGCGGACGGGTCGCCGGCCTCGTTCCGGTTCAGCTGCAATTTTCCGCCCATGGCGTCCAACCTGACCGTTCAGGACACCACTTCTCGTGGCCAGCCGGCCAAGCTATTCCGATGGGTGGGGCTGGATCCCGAGGACGGCCTGACGAGGGCGGCGCAATTCATCCTGGATGGGACATCCAGGCAGGATCTGGAAAACTCGAACGAGCAACAAGTGATCATTCTGGAGAGTGAGTTCCGGCTCAACTCGTCCCTGAACCCCCACACGTTGACGGTGCGGGTCAAAGACCGGGCTGAAGCCTTTTCCGAGCCGCCGCTGAGCATCCAATTTGATATCTCCCCTTAGCCCAAACCGCCGACGGTAAGGAGTGTTCGACTGATGGCGCGCAGATGGACTCGAAACCTTCTCGTGACGATCGCCCTCTTGGGTGTGGTCGGGTATCTCGGTTGCTCGAAGAAGCCCACCGGGGTTAACACGCCGCCGCCTCCCCTGGCTCCTGAGACGGAGCTGACGTATGCCCCCCTCGAAGGGGACACCTCGAGCTTCCGGGTTCACTTCTTCTGGAACGGTTACGACAGGGACGGCGAGGTCATCCGCTTTCGCTACGCTCTCGACGCCGATACGCTGAAGCCGCCCAGCGAGTGGATCTCGACCGAGGCCAAGGACACCACGCTCCTTTTCCTGGTCGATCCCGTGACCGAAGTCCGCGGACACGTCTTCTGGGTCGTGGCCGAGGACAACGAGGGAAGGTTCGACCCGACGCCGGCCAAGCGGTTCTTCTCCGCGAAGACGCTGCCTCCGTTCTCGCGAATCACGCGCGGGCCGAACGCGCCGGGGACGCTCATCGGGCCCAATTTCACCTTCGAGTGGGAGGGCACCGATCCCGACGGGGGAGAGACTGGCGGCCCGGCGCCCGTGGATTCGTTCGAGTACATACTGCTCCAGGTGGAGGGGCAGGCCGAAGTGGGTCATCCCAAGCTGCCCAAGTATGATAGTAGCGGAGGTAATCCGCGCCAGAGATACATCGACTTGATCGTGTCGGCCACGGGCCCGACGCTGAATCCTCCGTACGACGACTGGAAGTGGATCGGCATCCGGGGGACCCGGAAGCGCTTCCGCAACGTGACACCGGAGCACTATTTCTTCGCGGAGCGCGCGGTGGACATCGCCGGGGCGACAGAGAAGAAGCTGACGGCGAGGGATAACATCCGGGACTTCAACGTAACCAACAAGAACCCCGGCCCCCTGCTGACGGTTTGCAGCAGCGTCCTCGTCCAGTGCTTCTCTCCGACCTCGGGTCCGGACGACATCGCCCGCAAGGAGATCCAGATCTTCGAGGGGGAGACCATCTCGTTCGCCTGGTCGGCCGATGCCTCCAACTACGGAGGAGAGATCGTCGGCTACACGTATGCGCTGGACGACACTTCCTCTACGGAATGGGGCTCGATCGATCTCACCAAGACCGGCGCCACCTTCGTCTCCAGCCAGCTCAGTATCGGACCCCACTTCCTATTCATCCGGGCGGTGGACGATGGCGGCCTCGTCACGAACATGAAGATTCCGATGCGGATCGTGCATCCGGTGTTCAAGGATCCCCCGGTCGGGAAGCCCAAGCTGCTCTACGTGGACGACTTTGCGCCTCCGCCAGGAGATTGGCTCACGGCCAAGCGGGGGAGCCCCAATTTCCCGACGGATAACGACACAATTCAGTTCTCGGTAGAGGATCAGTGGTGGTCCCAGGTCATCCTCACTCCGCTGGCCCAGGAGTTCGGGCTGGAGAAAACCCACGACACGGAACATGACACGGTCTACCGCGGATCCACGACGATCGAGGGACGTTTCATCTTCACGCCGCTCCAGCTCTCCGAGTATCGCGTGATCATCTGGTACACCGACTTCAACAATACGATCTCCTCTCCCACTGCTCTCTGGCGCACGCTCGTTGGAGGCAGCTATAGCGAGCTCGCGGGCTATCTCCGGGCCGGCGGCACGTTGATCCTGACGGGGTTCTCGTTGGCGGGCGCGACATCCGGCCTGTCGGCTGTACCCTATTCCAACTTCTCCCGCGGGATGTGCGCGAGTCTGGATGAGGGCTCGCGCGATTGGGTGCTCTCCTACTTCCCACGTAACTTCATGGGCCTGGATGGCGCTCTGGCGAGCAACGCCGGCCTTCGCTCGAACGGCGCACGCGACTTCGTCGAGGCGCGGGTCACGCCGCAGGGCGCGGCGATGGGATTCGTGACTGGGACCGTGGATGTGGGCCCCGCCGGCAGCGGCGCCAAGTGGAACCCGACTGCCTTCCCGGGAGCAAATCCGGACGCGGCCCTCGCACCCGGACTCCCCCAGGTTGACGGGTGGAGGCTCGCGACCGATTTCGGGTGCTTCCCGCCCAACGTCCAGAGTCTGGTCCGAAAGGAGAACTCTGGCCCGATTTCGGTTCCTCTCTTCACCTACCACGGAGTCCCACAGGGTGTCTTTATGAACGGTGGGCCATCGCCGCGCGAGGGGCTGTATGTCGGGATCGCGACCCAGGCGCACGACCTCGGGAACGCGGGGGGAGGAGGATTCATCACTCCCGCGACATCCTCAGGCGCCATCGGACGAATGGTCATCCTGGGCTTCCCGATCTACTACATCAAGGATGCCGGGGCCTACCAGATCATGCGGGCCGCGCTGGCCTACGTGAACGCGTCGCCAACGCTGCCGAGCTACACACCGTAGAAGCTAGATGTCACGGGGCCGGTGGCCCCAGCAGGACTCGCAGGCACCCGGGGGGCGAAAGCCGTCCGGGTGTACTTGTATGGACCTGAGCCTCCAGGGCTCTCGTGTCCTCATCCGGCCCGATCCCCAGCTCCTGCCGCAATACAAGGCAGCATCTCTCGTACTGTCGAAGCGCGGACGCTCGGTCCCCCATGAGGGAGTAGAGACGCATGAGGCTCCGATGGGTGCACTCGCGCGCGGAGTCAGTATGCAAGGCAAGCGCCGCATAGGCGATCCCCGATTTGATGTCGCCCCGGGACTCGCATTGCGCGACCAAAGTATCCAGGGTCCCGAGGTAGATCTGGCGAAGCCGCTCTCGCTCCTCGAGACACCAATCCCGGAACCACCCCTCGAGAAAGTCGCCGCGATAGAGCTCGACCGCCTGAACGAGAAGCGTCCCGTCAGGCGAATCCAGCACCCCGGACCGCTTCGGCATCTTGGGCGCGGTCATCCGTTCGAAGTCGGCTATGTCCAGCCAGACTCGGTCATCGGTGACGAACTGCACCCATCCCGGCTCCACGCCGAGAATGCGGTCGGCGCCGGAGGGGGACGTCTTAGATGAGAGGTCGGCACGGAGCTGCCAGAGGGCCTGGCGCATGGCCTTGCGCAGCTTCTCAGCGGGGCAGTCGGGAAAGATGACCTCGGCGAGCGACTCTCTCGAAACCGGCCTCCGCCGGTTCACGGCGAGATAGCCCAGAATCTCCCTGGCCCTGGTGGATGAATGGAGGAGCAACTCCTGATCGCCGCAATGGACCGAGAACTTCCCGAGCAGGCGGATCGAGACCCTTGGTTTCATGTCGCGCTCCCAGGGGGAGGGAAAGCCGACGCGTCCTTGCCTAGATCCGAGACTGCGTGGAGTGACTGCGGAGAACAAAAAAGACCGTAGTCCTCCACACACGTTTCGCGTGGCGAACTGAACGGTCCGAAGGAGCGGAGCCGCTTACGTGGATTTCTGCCTTGCGCCCAACACACTCACGGGCGGCCGAGCGCTACGCGAAAAGCGGGAGCGAAAATCACTATCCCCCCCCAATCACTTTGATGGGTGGAAAGGATCAGCCTACGCACAAACGAAAAGGCCGCGAGGCTCACGCCCCGCGGCCCTTCGCACTACGATGTGACGCCGATTACTTGGCCATCACCATCTTGATGACATCTTCGGCGCCGCCGTCAGCCTTCACCTTGGCGTAGTAGACGCCCGAGGAGACGTGCTGGCCGGAGCCGTTCCGTCCGTCCCAGCTCGCTTCGTGAGATCCCATCTCGAAGTGCTGGTTCACGATCGTCTTCACCAGCTCGCCACGGACGTTGTAGACGCGGAGCGCCACATTGCCGGGCTTGCTGACGGCGAACCTGATCTTGGTGACCGGATTGAACGGGTTCGGAGCGTTCTGCTCGAGTTGCACCGCGGAACCGGCGAGCGCGCTCGAGGAGACCTTGAGAAGAGCGAAACCACGGAATGGGCGGCCGACGATGTTCGAGTAGGCCGTCAGCTGGACCGGCACGTACTTGTTGACGAGGCCAAGCGCGACGAGACGTGCCTGGACGGCACGCCGAGGCAGTTGGACCGTGATAACCCCATCATCATTGGCAACGGGGTCGTCGCTGCTGTCCGAGACGCCGTTGAGAGGATCGTTGTCAGCAATCACCAGTCCCATCACCGTCGGGCTCGGGATGATGCTGGCCCGCATTCTGACTCCCTCGCGACCCGGGCGGTTGAGCGGATCCATGTTGTAGCCGACCGCGATGGTCTCGGGAGGGAACGTAAGAGCAATCTTGAGGGGCGACTGGTGCTGGCTGTTGGTGAAGTTGAAGGAATTCGGGATGAACGAGCCGCCCATCGGAAGCGGCGTGGTGCAGGTCTGGATCGGATTCGAGCGCCAGATGATCAGGCCGAACACGGACGCCTGCGACTCCATAAGAATGTTGTTGTAGGCAATGCCGTCGTTCGTGAGGTTCTGGTGCGACGAAACCGCCACGTTGACGTCGCCAGCGCCGTCGAACACGATCTCGCACTTGGCCTGGGTGTTGAGGTTGATCTTCCAGATGTTCGGGTTCTGCTGCCCATCCTCGGCACCCGGAGCATCGTAGTAGATCTCGTTGCCGTTGCTGGCCCAATCGGGATTGTTGTGCGAGACCGAGGCGAAATTGGTCTCGGCGAGCGTCGTGACGTTGGTCAACACGTTGACGATCTCGATCACGTTGGGTCCGTACCTGTTCGTGTCATACGCGATCCGGGTGCCGTCCGGCGCCCACGCGGGATTCTGCTCCGCGCGGTTCGGAACGAACGTCTTCGGGACGGGGATTCCGAGGATCGGGAAGACCTGGATCGTGTAGACGTCGATCGAGGTGCCCGAGGCATCGGAGTCATACGCGAGGGAGTTGCCGTCCGGGCTCCAGTCGGGATGACGATGACGGACGCCCGGGACATTCGGAAGAACGACGATAGGCGAACCGATCGGGGTAATCGAGGTGGCCATGTTGGTGCTGGCAGCGTACTCCTGCACCATCAGGGCGCTCGAGGTCACCTGAAAATCCGTCTGGATGTACGCGAGGAACCTGCCGTTGGGGCTCCACGCCGGGTCGGTAAACGAGACCTGGCCGGAAGGATCGCCGAACATCTTCGAGCGCGCCTCCCCAATGGTCGCGACGAGCAGCGCGGCCACATTCCGATGGAAAGCCTGGTAGATTTCACGCGAGGTCTCGAAGCCGACGACCTGAGCGCGGGTGGTAAACGCATACCACCGCTCCATGTTTGCGACACCGTTCGCGGCGCCAACCGGACGGGGACGCCAGGCCGGCGTTTGCTGGCCGTTGGCAAGGCCATTGCCGTACCCGACACCATCGGCGGCACTTATGTCCGTCCGTCCCAAAGGCTCGAACGCTCCACGGAGTCCCGCAATGCCGACACCCGGCATCATGGAAGCCACGAGCGCCCCAATTGCGACGAGGCTTAGTAATCTCTTCATTCCCTAATCTCCTCTTCCAACGCGGGTAAAAGCGAGAAGACACCTCAAGAGGATAAGGTAGACGACACTCTGAGCCTGATCACCTCCTTGCGGATCACAATTTGATTTCCAGCTAAGATGCTGTGTTGGTTTGGAATCGGGTGAGATTGCCCCGTGTTTTTACTCGGTTGAGTATACGGTAGGTGGCGGTCGGGTGTCAAGCGATTTTTGGAACTTACAGGGGATTACGTGGTTCAAAAATGCCTTGACTCTAAAGCACTTGGCCCCTAATCTGCGCCCTAGATCGGTCCGGGGCAGATGACACCCTCCCTGGACCGGATAAGCCTACACTAGGCACCGGTACCCCCCCAATAGTAGATTCGCAAATCAGTGCCTTGGACCGGGGATATTCATACCGGGTTCGACATGCCGCCGGGTTTGCCTCTCATGAGGGGATGTTAATGTCTCTGTCGGCAATGGTTTACCGGCTTCTGGCCGCGGCTGTTCCGCTGTTCCTGATTCCACTGGCCGGTACGGCCTTCGCCGGCTCGGCAGCCATTGGGGCGGTGCCGGACACCCTCAAGGTTCCTCCTTTCCCCCGTGCCGCCGAAGGTCTCACCGTCAACGTGACGGGCTTCGTTCAGCCGTTCGATGTCACGCTGGGCAAACGATTTACGATCTCCCAGACGAACGATGCCCCTTTCCTGACCGGCCCCGCGACCGCCGGCCCCGCGACCAACGCCGCCCTGACCCTGAGGGGAAGGCCCGATTTCACCCAGTCGGGGACGTACACGATCCAGTGGACCATGGTGGACGACTCCTCCAACACCCAAACCGCCACCAGCATCCTGACCGTAGAAGACTTGAGTCCGCCGACGGGGGTCCAGGCGTACTACGTGCCGACGCCGCCCGGGGTGCCCATCGCCAACTCCACCGGAGTTCTCACGTTCGTTGTCTGGGACGGCTCGGGACCCGAGTCGCAGCGCTTCGCATGGAACGGCTATCGCGTGCATCGCACGATCCACGGCATCAGCCCGCTGGTCATGGAAGTCGCCGGCCAATACGCTGAATCGATCTTCACGAGCACGGGGAGCAAGATCCGGGTTCCCACCTCGCCGCTCTGCTTCGCCCAGAGCGCCCCCTGCGCTCCCGACAGCTTTGCCTTCACGGGAACCGGGTTCTTCTTCCGGGGCTTCCGGAACAACAGCCTGGGGAACGGGCAGTACGTGATTGACTATCCACGCGGCTCGCCGGTGGACGCCTGCCCCTCCTGCTGGGTCTTCGCCGACCTCGCGACGCTGGCCGGCTTCCGCACCGACTACGCGGTGACGAGCATCGGGGAGTTCGATCTGAACGACTTCGTCGAGACGCCCCTCAACCTGAGTCCCGTGGTCACCGTGACCCCGGGCTCGCCGCCGGCGGCCAATCTCGAGCGCGTGGCGGTCGTGCCGAACCCCTATCGGGGGAGCGCCCAGTGGGACCCCGCGGTCGGGGAGGGGAGGGTCCACTTCATCCACCTGCCAAGCGGCTCCCGCGTCCGGATCTTCACGACCAGCGCCGAGCTGGTGCGTGAGCTGACCCTGGACCAGTTCAGCAGTCCGGGGGGGGAGATCGGGGAGCTCGAGTGGGACCTCCGGAACGGGAAGGGAAACAAGGTTGTCTCGGGCATCTACGTCTACCAAGTGGAGACGCCGGAAGGACGCACCCGGAAAGGCCACTTCGTCATCATCAAGTAGGCCGCCCCGCCCAGAGCGCGGCAGGCGGCTTGGAGGGTCCCCCATGAATCCGCAGACGGCTGTCGCTTCGACCGAGCCTTCGCGCCGGGCCCGCCCGGACGGCTCGTCGCGCGTGTATTCCAATCTCGTCGGCGGAAAATGGGTTCCGGCCCGCTCCGGAAAGACGATCGAGAACAGGAATCCCGCCAAGCCCGACGATCTCGTCGGTCTCTTCCCCGATTCCAACTCCGAAGACGTGGATGCGGCCGTCCAGGCCGCGGCAGCGGCGTTTCCGTCCTGGCGCCTCGTTCCCGCGCCCCGCCGCGCCGAGGTCATCTTCCGAGCCGCGGAGATCCTTCGCGACCGCAAGGAAGAGCTGGCGCGCGCCATGACGCGGGAAATGGGGAAGGTGCTGGCCGAGACGCGCGGCGACGTGCAGGAGGCCATCGACATGGCCTACTACATCGCCGCGGAGGGACGCCGCCTCTTCGGCGTGACGGTCCCCTCCGAGCTGCCCAACAAGCTCGCCATGTCGATCCGCCAGCCGCTTGGCGTCTGCGGGCTCATCACGCCGTGGAATTTCCCGATGGCGATTCCCTCCTGGAAGATCTTCCCGGCACTGGTGGCCGGCAACACCGTCGTCATCAAGCCCGCGACCGACACCCCCGCTTCGGCGCACCACCTTGTCGAGATCCTGGTCGAGGCCGGAGTGCCCGACGGCGTGCTCAACATCGTCCACGGCGGTGGGAACGCGGTGGGCGTTCCGCTCACGACCCACCCCGACGTCAAGATGATCTCCTTCACCGGCTCGTCCGAGGTGGGGAAGGCCATCGCCGAGCGCTCCGCCGCTTCGTTGAAGCGCGTCTCCCTGGAGCTGGGCGGGAAGAACGCGCAGATCGTGATGGAGGACGCCGACCTCGACCTGGCCCTGGAAGGGGCGCTGTGGGGGGCGTTCGGGACGACGGGGCAGCGCTGCACCGCCACCAGCCGGCTCATCGTCGCGCGGCAGGTGCACGACGACGTGGTGCGGCGGTTGGTGGAGCGCGTCGGGCGGCTGCGCCTGGGCGACGGGCTGGAGCCCGAGACCGAAGTGGGTCCGGTCATCAACCGGTCGGCCCGCGACCGCATTCACTCCTACGTCCAGATCGGCCTTCAGGAAGGGGCGAAGCTCGTCGCCGGCGGCGCCCCGGCGGAGGAGGGGCCGCTTCGCGAGGGCTCGTTCTACCGGCCGACCATCTTCGACCAGGTCACGCCCACGATGCGGATCGCTCGGGAGGAGATCTTCGGCCCGGTGCTGTCGGTGCTCACCGTGGACTCGCTGGAGGAGGCGATCCGCGTGCTGAACGACACGCCGTACGGACTCTCCTCGTCCATCTATACCCGCGACGTGAATCGCGCCATGCGCGCGGTGCGCGACATCGAAGCGGGCATCACCTACGTGAACGGACCGACGATCGGGGCCGAGGTGCAGCTCCCGTTCGGCGGCGTCAAGGAAACCGGAAACGGCCACCGCGAAGGGGGGCCCACGGTCATCGACGCGTTCACCGAGTGGAAGTCGGTCTACATCGATTACAGCGGCAAGCTGCAAAAGGCGCAGATCGACCGGTAGCGGCGCGGCGTGCCGAACCGCACCTCCACTTTGGGGCGAGCCCAGGCGTCCGATCCCGCTGCCGGGGCGGTCCGTTCCGCGCCGCTCGTCCACGTCCTCCGCCAGGGGCACGTGGAGAGCATCCACCTGGGGCACGCCGCGGTTGTCGACGCGGGCGGGCGCATCGTCGCCCGGACCGGCGACCCGCGTATCGCGATCTTCCCCCGCTCATCCTTCAAGCCGTTCCAGGCCCTGCCGCTGGTCGAATCGGGCGCCTTCGCGCGCTCCGGGCTGGGCGACGACGCGCTCGCGATCATCGCCGGCTCGCACAGTGGAACCGATGCCCACGCCGCCCTGGTCCAGACCATCCTCGAGCGCGCGGGCGCGGACGAAAGCGCCCTTCGCTGCGGCACGCATCCGCCGTACGACGACGCCACCGCGGCGGCGCTCCGGGCCCGCGGCGAAGAGCCGGGGCCGCTTCGGCACAACTGCAGCGGAAAGCACGCCGGCATGCTTCTCTACGCCCGCGCGCTGGGGACGCCGCTGGAGGGCTACCTGGATCCGGACCACCCCGTGCAGCGGGCCATCTTCTCGCGCTTCGCGGAGCTCATGGGGGAACCCCAGCCTCCGGGCCCCCCAGCCATCGACGGTTGCAGCGCGCCGACCCCCCGCATGCCGCTCTCCACGCTCGCGCACGCCTTTGCGCTCCTGACCGCCGGGCGCGACGCGGACGGCCGGCCGGTGCCGGCGCTGGTCCAGATCCGGGAGGCCATGCGCGCCCATCCGGAGCAGGTGGCCGGAGAGGGGCGCCTGGACACGCGCCTGATGCGGGCCGCCCCGCGGCTGGTCGCCAAGGCAGGGGCCGAGGCGGTGCACGCTACGGGAGTCGTCGGGGACGAGATCGGGATCGCGCTCAAGGTGGGGGACGGCGCGCGCCGCGCTCTGACCCCGGCGGCCATCGCCGTTCTCACCGAAGCGGGCGTGCTCGATGCCGCGGCCCTTCTCCAGCTCGCCGATCTCGCCGAGGAGCGCATCACCAATCACGCGGGGACCGAGGTTGGCGCGATCCGCGGGGTCGCGCGCCTGACGCGGGGAGCGCCATGAGCAGGAACATGGCCCAGGCCGAGCGGGACGCCACGCCATCGCCGCGGAAAGCGGTCTACTTCTTCGGCGACGGCAAGGCCGAGGGGAGCGCGCGAATGCGCGACCTCCTGGGGGGAAAGGGCGCGGGGCTGGCCGAAATGATGAACGCGGGCGTGCCCGTGCCGCCCGGCTACACCATCACCACCGACGCCTGCCGCCGGTTCTTCGACGCGGGGGGCCGGCTCCCCGAGAGCATCGCGCGCGAGGAGGCGGCGGTGCTCACCAGGCTGGAGCGCCTTCTCGGTCGCCGGCTGGGCGATCCCGAGAACCCTCTCCTTCTCTCGGTCCGCTCGGGCGCGCCCATCTCGATGCCCGGCATGATGGACACGATCCTGAACCTGGGCCTGAACGACCTGACGGTGGAAGGGCTGGCGCGGAAGACGCGGAACGCCCGGTTCGCCTTCGACTCGTACCGCCGATTCATCCAGATGTTCTCCGACGTGGTGCTGGGGGTGCCGCGCGCCCTGCTCGAGCGCGAGCTGACGGCGGCGAAGCGGCGCGCCAAGGCGTCCACCGACGTGGAGCTGGGGGAAGAGCATCTGCGCGCGCTGACCGCGCGGCTGAAGCGCGTCGTGCGCTCCGAGATCGGAAGCGACTTTCCCCAGGACGCGCGCGCGCAGCTCATGGCGGCGCGCGACGCGGTCTTCCGTTCGTGGAACACCGAGCGGGCGGTGCATTACCGCCACCTCCAGGGGATCCCGGACACCCTGGGGACCGCCGTCACCGTGCAGGCGATGGTCTTCGGAAACATGGGGCCCACGTCGGCCACCGGCGTCGGCTTCACGCGCGATCCCTCGACGGGGGAGCCGCGCTTCTACGGCGAATACCTCATGAACGCCCAGGGGGAGGACGTGGTCTCGGGAATCCGGACGCCCCGCCCGATCCACCTCATGGAGCGCGAGCTGCCGGAAGCCTATGCCGAGCTCCGGCAGATCACCGAGCGGCTGGAGCGCCACTACCGGGACGTGCAGGATTTCGAGTTCACCATCGAGGACGGACGCCTCTTCATGCTCCAGACCCGGCGCGCCGCGCGCACGGGGCTCGCGGCGCTCCGGATCGCGGTCGACATGGTGGACGAGGGGCTCTTGGGGAAGCGCGAGGCGCTCGAGCGCGTGGAGCCGGACCACGTGGAGCAGGTCCTCCACCCCGTGCTGGACCCGGCGGCCCGGAAGCGGCACACGCTCCTCGCGAAGGGGCTTCCCGCCTCGCCCGGAGCGGCCGCCGGCGCCGTGGTCTTCACGTCGGAAGACGCCGTGGCCCGGGGGAAGAAGGAGCGCGTGATCCTGGTGCGCGCCGAGACCTCGCCCGACGACATCGCCGGGATGAGCGCGGCGCAGGGGATCTTGACCGCGACCGGCGGTATGACGTCGCACGCCGCGGTCGTGGCGCGCGGCATGGGGAAGTGCTGCGTCGCCGGGTGCACGGCGCTCGTCGTCGACGAGGAGAAGAAGACGCTCCGGATCGGAAACCGCACGTTCCGCGAGGGGGCCTTCCTGTCGCTCGACGGGTCGTCCGGCGAGGTGCTGGAAGGGGACGTGCCCACCTCGGACTCGGAAGTGGTGCGCGTGTTGACGGGGCGTCTCAAGCCCAAGCAGGCGCCGCTCTACCAGCGGTTCGAGCGGCTCATGGCCTGGTGCGACGAGGTGCGCCGTCTCCGCGTGCGCGCCAACGCGGACATCCCGCGCGACGCGAGGATCGCGCGCTCGCTGGGCGCGGAGGGGATCGGTCTCTGCCGCACCGAGCACATGTTCTTCGCGGAGGACCGCATTCCGCACGTGGTCACGATGATCCTGAACGCGAAGGAGGCCCGCGACGCGCGCGTCCGGATCGGCCGGCTGGAGACGGAGCTGGCGGAAGCGCCGCGCTCCGAGCGGCCGCGCCTGCGAAAGGAGCTGGAGCGCGTCAGCCGGGAGGGACGCGGGGCCATCCGCGCATTCGACGGGGCGCTGGCCAAGCTCCTCCCGCTGCAGCGTGCCGACTTCAAGGGACTCTTCCTCGCGATGGAGGGGAATCCGGTCACCATCCGGACGCTCGACCCGCCGCTCCACGAGTTCCTCCCGAAGAAGGAGCAGCTCCTGGCCGAGATCGCCGGGCTTCGCAAGGCGGCGAAGACGGATCCCCGGCGGGAGCGGCTCCGCCGGACGCTCGCGCGCGTCGAGGAGCTGCACGAGTTCAACCCCATGCTCGGCTTCCGCGGCTGCCGCCTGGGACTTCTCCATCCCGAGATCACGCGCATGCAGGCGCGCGCCATCTTCGAGGCGGCGGCCCAGGTCGCGAAGAGCGGCCGGGTGGTGCGGCCGGAGATCATGATCCCGCTGGTCGGAGACCCCGAGGAGCTGCGGCTCCAGCGGGCGGAAGTGGAGGGGGTGGCCCAGGAGGTGATGGCGAAGCTGGGGATCGCCATCCCGTACACGATCGGCACCATGATCGAGATTCCGCGCGCGGCCCTCCTGGCGGACGAGGTCGCCGTGCATGCGGACTTCTTCTCCTTCGGCACCAACGACCTTACCCAGATGACGTTCGGCTTCTCCCGGGACGACTGCGGCCGGTTCCTCCCCGAATACGTCGACGCCGGCGTCCTGCCCCACGATCCCTTCGTGTCGCTGGACACGCGCGGGGTCGGCGTCCTGATTCAGCGCGCCTCCTTCGCCGGGCGCCGCGCGAAGCCGGGGCTGAAGATCGGAGTCTGTGGCGAGCACGGGGGCGACCCGGCCTCCATCGCGTTCTTCGAGCAGACCGGGCTCGATTACGTTTCCTGCAGCCCCTTCCGGGTGCCGTTGGCGCGGCTCGCGGCAGCGCGCGCCGCCCTCGCGCGGGCGTGATCACCGGCGCGGGCCCTTCGCGCGCCGGGGTGACGGCCGACGCGGTCATTCCAGCCCTCGACGAAGCGGCCGCCATCGGAGGCGTGCTGGACGCGCTGCCGCGTCACCTGATCCGCCGCGTCGTCGTCTGCGACAACGGCTCCACCGACGCCACCTCCGACGTGGCGCGCGCGCACGGGGCCCTGGTCGTGCGCGAGGAGCGCCGCGGCTACGGCTCGGCCTGCCTCAGGGCGCTGGCCGCGCTCCGCGCCGATCCGCCCGACGCGGTCCTCTTCCTCGACGCCGACGGGAGCGACGATCCCGGCGAGGCGGCGTCCTTGTTGGAGCCGATCGCCGAAGGGCGGGCGGACCTGGTCATCGGCTCGCGCACGCTGGGGCGGCGTGAGCCGGGCGCGCTCACCCTTCAGGCACGCTTCGGGAATTGGCTCGCGACAGGGCTCATCCGCGCCCTCTACGGAGCGCGCTGGACCGACCTGGGGCCGTTCCGGGCGGTGCGTTGGGAAGCTCTCGAGAGTCTGCACATGCGGGACCCCGATTTCGGCTGGACGGTCGAGATGCAGGTGAAGGCCGCGCGGGCGGGGCTCCGGGGGCTCGAGGTGCCGGTGCGCTACCGGCGGCGCGTCGGGCGCTCGAAGATCTCGGGTACGTGGAGCGGCGCGGCGCGGGCGGGGACGAAGATTCTCGGAACGATCGCCGCCGACGCGATGCGCCGCGGGTCCGTGCCTTGACCGTTTCGGCTGGACCGCGATACCATCGAGGAATCTTGCGACCCGTCCGAACGGCTCTCGTCCCCCGATTCACGCTCCTCGCGCTCCTGGCGTGGGGCGCGTCCGGTTACACGCCGCCCCCGCTGTTCCGGATGGACGTCAACCTTCAGCCGTCGACTGCTTGCCGTCCTTGCCATCTCGACATCAGCGACCAGTGGGCGCGATCGGCCCACTCCAGGGCGGATCGCACCAAGAACCCGCTGTTCGGCCGCATGTACTTCTACTCGCTGAAGCAGACCCGCGGCGGGACCATGCTCTCCTGCGGCCCCTGTCATGAGGCCGCTTCGTTCGTGAACCAGGACTTCGAGTTCGTGCGGGAGGTGTCGCAGGAGGGGGTGACCTGCGTCTACTGCCATGCGATCTCGGGGCCGGGGGACCCGAAGGGGATTCCCTCGTACACGCTGGATCTCTCCGCGTTCCACGGGACCATCCGGGTTCCCGCTCCGACCCCGGCGCACAAGTCGGCCTATTCGGGGTATTACCGACAGTCGGAGTATTGCGGTACGTGCCACGACTACGGCAACCAGCACGGCGTGAAGATCTCGACGACGTACGCGGAGTGGAAGCGCTCGCGCTATGCGAAGCAGGGCGTGACCTGCCAGTCCTGCCACATGCCCGGCGGGCCAGGCCGGAATTCCAGCCAGGGGCCGGTGCGGCCCCGCGTGGCCGACCACTCGTTCGACTCCGACCACCTCACGGCCGCGCGCCCCAACGCCGCCACGCTCGCGCTGACCGGCGCGCGGCGGGCGGGCAAGGATTCGATCCGGGTCACGGCCATCGTGACCAACACGGGCTGGGGACACGCGCTGCCGACCGGGAACGACCAGAATCTGGCTCTGATCCGGATCCGGGTGCTCGACTCGGGCGGGAAGATCGTGTGGGAGAACGATCCGTTCGAGGAGTGGAACGTCTCCGTGTTCGGGCTCATCCTCGCCGACGAAATGGGCAACTGGCCGGCGGACACGTGGAACGCCGTGAAGACCCTGAGCGACCGCCGGATCCAGGCGGGAGGGAGCGCGCGCGTCCGCTACGACATTCCGGTCGCGGACGCGAAGGGCGCGCTCCGGGTGCAGGCGCAGCTTCTCTACCGGCGAGCGAAGCCGATGGCGATCACCGCTTATGGTCTCGACGAAGAGACGTACGGCGTCGAGCGGACGCTGGCCGAGGCCACACTCCGGGTGCCGTGATCCATGTTCGCTGAGGACCTCCTTCGGGAGCTTCGCCGCGCCGGCTACTCCCCGGCCGCGATCCTCGGCTACGTTCGCGCGATCACCTCGCGCGCGGTGCTCCGCGTCCCGCTGCACGCGGAATCCGTCCGATCGGTCGCCGCGACCGCGCTCGCGCTCTTCGCCCTCCAGTTCGCTGTGGCGCTCTACTTCTCCGCCACGTTCGGCCGCAATTTCGGCGTCACCTACCTGGTGGCCTCCAGCGCTCTGCTGCTCCTGGCCTGCTTCTGGGTCCTGGCGCATCTCGGGCTGTTGGTGGGTCCCGGGAACGACCGGATCATGAGGCAACTCCCGCTGCCCGTCGCGATCACCATGCTCCGGCTCGTGGCGCTTCCCGCCATCGTGCTCTTCGTCCAGCACGGGATGTGGTGGGTGGCGGTCTGGGCCTTCGTCGCGATCGCGCTCACCGACGTGCTGGACGGCGTCGTGGCGCGCGCGCTCGGGATGGAGTCGCGCACGGGCAAGGTCCTCGATCCGATGGTGGACATCGTCTTCAACGTGACGATCTTCGTGACGATGGCGCAGGTGGGGCAGATCCCCTGGTGGGTGGCCGGACTGGTCGTGGGCCGCTACGCGCTCTTGGTGTTCGGCACGTTCTACCTGTACATCTTCCGCGGGCCCGTGCGCATCGAGCCGACCGGCTTCGGCAAGCTGACGGGCGTGTTCACGACATCGCTCGTGGGACTCCTCTTGTTTGGACTCGCTGTCTGGAGCGAGGCCACGCGCCAGCAGCTACGCGGCGTCTTCGACGTGGCGCTCGGCGTGCTCGCCATGGCCACCATCATCCAGGTCGTGTTCATCGGGCTCGCGAACCGCAGGTCGCTCACGCCGCCGCGCGTGGAACTCGTCATCGCGCCCGCCGACGCGCCCGCGAAAGTGGTGGGGGAGATTCGCGGGCCGCGGGTCTAGATCGCGCTTCCAGCCACACTGCTTCTAACCGGCCACCGATTGGCCACCGCTCAATCGCAGATCGCCAGACTCATTGCGCTCTGCAACGTCTTTCGGATCGTCTCCCCGCTTTCGCGCATTCTCCTAATTCCTCCGCCCGTATCTCCTTAGTTTCGGCGTAGCTCGGGGCGTCGCGCGCAGACTCGCGGCGAGCTCCCGTGGCATATAAGTTGCGCTTCCTCTGGGCGTCCAAGTCCCTGGGGCGAAACAGGCGACGCCACCTTGACCCTCGAGGTCGATGCTTCCCGGTCTCACAAGCTGCTTCTTCGGTCCGCTTCGCGGAGCCGTCCGCGCCCGTGGTCTGCGCGCGTGCGCCTCCGCGTTTCGTGCTTGGGGTGCTGTCGTCGTAGCGCTGGCCATGGCGCCGGACTCGGCGCTCGCCGCGGGTGGAAGCGGCAACGCTCAGATGTTCACTTCGTTCAATCCCGTGGTCGCGGGCAGCTACGGGGACTGGACGATCAACTACACGGCCGGCGAAGATTTCGACCACCCGCAGGGTGGCGTTGTCGAGATCAGGATCCCCGCGGGCTGGACGCCTCCACAGACGACCAACCCGCTCGCCAATGGATACGTGACCTTCTCGGACGCGCCCGGCTACATCGATTCGGTCACCACGATCGGGCAGAGAATCCGCCTCCGCCTCGGACAGCCCGGCGGCAAATTCGACGCCGGCGACGTGATCGGAATTCACTACGGACTGGGTGGCCCGGCGCAGTACGGGCGGGTAAGCACCTCCGCGCCGCAGACGGCCACTCTGTTTGTGCTGGACCAGCCCCGCCCGCTGAGCGGCCACGTCCTCACCGCGCTCACTTCGGGGTCGCCCGCTGTGTCCATCGTTCCGGACGTGGTCACGAGTGCCAGGATCGTCGACGCGGCACTGCTGGACGTCGCGGCCCTCTCGCGCACCACCGACCAGGACACGACGCACCTCTACCTGCGCGGATACGACCAGTACGGAAACTCCGCTCGGTGGGTGAGCGGCGCGTGGAGCCTGTCCGGTGGGATCGGCACGCCCGTGCCGGCGTCGGGGATCGGAACGATCCTCTCGCTGATGACGGTGGGTACTGGAAAGGCCCACGCCGACAGCGGCGCGTGGCGGGACTCGACCGGGGTAATCACGGTGACGAACGGCGCCTACGCCTCGCTCGCGCTGACCTCGGCGGCCACGGCCACGGCCGGGACGCCGTTCGCGGCTACCGTGGAATCGCATGACGCGGACGTGAACCGGATCACGGTTGGCGCCGGGTCCGCTGCTCCGACGCGCCTCGTTGCCTACACCGACTCCCTGGGCTCCACTGTCGCCGATCCGTCCATCACCAATCCGAACTCGACGCTGACACTCGGCCTTTGGAGCGGCACGAAGACGGCGCAGCGCTCCGGGACGTTCTTTCTCGCGGCGCGCGACACGGTCACGGCGCTTACGTCCGCCCCCCGCAGGCGGCTCGTCGTGGCCGCCGCGCCGCCGGATCACCTCGTCGCGACGCCGGACACGCTTCGCCTGACAGCCGGCGTTCCCGACACCGTGACGATCATCGCGCTCGACGTCTTCGAGAACCGCTCGACCTTCTCGGCCGACGAGGAACTGACGCTCTGGACCGACCGTCCGCAGGGCCGCTTCGAGAATCTTGGCGGCGCACAGATCTTCACGCTCACGATTCCGGCGGGATCCGATTCGGCGCGCGTTCGCTTCATCGACACCCAGACGACGGGCGCGGCTGGGCGCATCCGCGCCATCGACGCGAACGGAGTCGCGCCGTTCGTGGGCACGGCGGAGGCGCCGGTCTTCACCGTGCCGAACGTCCCCGTGGGGACCATCACGCTCGCCGCGGCCCCGGCGTCGCTCACGGCCGATGGCGTGGATTCGTCCAATGTGACCTCGCCTGTGGTGCGCGACGCCTTCGCCAACGCCGTGGCCGCGGGGGAGCGCTTCACCGTCACCGGATCGGGACTCATCACCGTGGTGACGGACGACGATCCGGGGACCCCGGGATTCCAGTGGACAGCCGCGGCCGGCGGAACGCTCTCCGGCTGGGTCCGGGCCGGCACCACGACCGGCTCCGCCACCGTGAACGTCGTGTCCGAGCGCGGGAGCGCGACGGGCTCTGTCGGGATCACGCTGGTTCCCGGCGTGCCGTCTGGCGCGATCGCGCTCACGGCTGTTCCCGATTCGCTGGCCGCGGACGGGCTGGCCACGCTGGCCATCACCGCGTCCGGCCTGCACGACGCGTTCTCGAACGTGGTCGTGAACGGCGAGGCCTACACCGTCGCCACCACGCTCGGGTCGATCGCTACCGCCGACGCCGATGCAGGCACCCCGGGCGTTCAGGTGGTCGCCTCGGGCGGCGCGATTTCCTTCACCTTGCTCGGCGGCTCCTCGTTGGGCACCGCGACCGTTTCGGCCACCTCGGTGCGGGGGACCTCGACGGGCTCGACCGACGTGAGGCTGGTGCCGGGCGGCGTGAATGCGGACAGCTCGTCGGTCACCGCGACGTCTCCGGTCGCTGTCGGCTCGCCGGGGAGCATCGTGACCGTTACGCTGCGCGACAGGCAGGGGCACGCGCTCGCGGGCGTGCCGAGCGACTCGATCGTCGTGTTCACGTCCGGAGTCGCGACCGTCCGGACTCCGCTCGCGTCCGCGACGGACGCCTCGGGAGCGATCGGCTATTCGGTCACGGCCACGGCGGTGGGTTCGGCGGCCGTTTCGGTGGCGGCGCGCGGCGTTTCGCTCGCGGCCCCCCCGACCATCCAGTTCGTCCACGGGGATCTCGACACGCTGGTCGTGACCGGACCCGCGGGGCCGCTCACGGCAGGGGTCGCCGATTCGCTGATCGTCACCGCGCGCGATGCCTTCGGAAACGCGATGCCCGACCGGACCGACCTGGTGCACGCTACCGTTCTGAGCGGCGCCGCAACCGGACTCCCGACGACGGTGGCCCTTTCCGGCGGCTCGGCCGTGATCTATTTCACCCCGACCGCCGCGACGCCGCTCGCGATCCAGGTGGCCGACGATTCGTCGCACGCGACAGCCTACGGGCCGGTCGTGGTGCGCTCCGGAGCGC
>JBKJXM010000248.1:0-5111 GCA_046716305.1 Candidatus Eiseniibacteriota bacterium | reverse complement strand
GAGGCGCAGCCGGCGACCAGATGCTCGCAGTTGTCGAGCACCAGCATCATCGCTTTCGCGCCGATCGCCTCGCAAAGGGTCTCCAGGATAGGACGTCCCGATTCCTCGCGGACTCCGGCCGCGGCCGCGATGTGCTGCGCGACCAGCGTCGGATCGCGAAGCGGGGCCAGGTCGACCAGCCACGAACCGTCGCGCATGTCGACAAGGAGGTCCGTGGCCACCTGGATCGCCAGTCGCGTCTTGCCGCACCCCCCGGGTCCGGCGAGGGTCACCAGACGGGCCTGGCCGAGGAGCCGCCGGATCTCGGCCGCTTCGCGCTTCCTGCCGATGAACGAGGTGAGCGCCGCGGGGAGATTGCTGGGCCCACGCGGGAGCAGGAGCCGCGCCGCGGAGGTGGTGCCGGTCTGAGTGTCCGACCCTTCGCGCAGTCCCGCGAGGGCATCGGCCAGCTCCCGCGCCGAGCCATAGCGTTCGTCCCGATCCTTCGCCATGCAGCGCGCGAGGATCGCGTCGATTTCAACCGGCAGCTCGGGACGGAGGCGGCTCGGCGGCGTCGGCTCGAGGGTCCACGTGGCGTGCATCACGGCCATCGTGCTGGGGCCCTCGAACGGCACGCGCCCGACGGCCGCCTCGTAGAGGGTGCATCCCAGGGAGAAGATATCCGTGCGCGCGTCGAGCGGTGCACCGCGCGCCTGCTCGGGGGACATGTACCCGGGCGAGCCCATGACCATCCCCGCGCTCGTGAGGTCGACCTCGACCGTCGCATCGAGACCGCGCGCAGTCTCGTCCGGCATGCGCTTTGCCAGGCCGAAGTCGAGGATCTTTGCTCGACTCTTGCCTTGGGGAGTCGCGGAGGTGAGGACGACGTTCGCCGACTTGACGTCGCGATGGATCAGGCCGAGCGCGTGAGCCGCGCCGAGGGCCTCGGCGCACTGGATCCCGACCTCGATCAGCTCGGGCACGGCGAGCGGGCCGCGCTGAGCGCGGGCGCGCAGCGACTCCCCCTCCGCGAGCTCCATGACGATGAAGTCGATGCCGTCCGCTTCGTCGACCGCGAAGATGGTCACGATGTTGGGATGGTTGAGCACCGAGGCGAATCGCGCCTCCTGCAGGAAGCGAGCGCGCGCCTCCGGATCCCGCGTGGCCTCTGAAGGGAGGACTTTCAGGGCCACGGCGCGGCCCAGCTTCAAGTCGGTCGCCCGGTAGACCTCCCCCATCCCGCCGTGCCCGATGGCGGCCTCGATCCGGAAGTGGCCCAGGGTTCGATTGATCTCGAGCGCGCTCACGCCTGCCTTCCGCCGTGCGAAGTGGTTTTCGGAGTGGATGGGAAGGGACGATTGTACCAGAGGAGGTGATGGGATTTCGGACGAACAAGAAACGCCCCGCCGCTCGGGGCGGCGGGGCGCGATGCAGGCGCCTTCGGGTGGACGACGTTTACTTGAGATGCTTCGAGACGAGCTTCGTCATCTCGAACATGCTGACCTGCCTCTTGCCTCCAAAGATCGCGCGGAGCTTGTCGTCCGCGTTGATCATCGTGCGCTTCTTCGCGTCCTGAAGCTTGTTCTTCTTGATGTAGGCCCAGAGCTTCTTCGTCACTTCCGTGCGCGGCAGCGCCCTCGACCCCACGACCTCGGAGAGAGTGTCCGAAGGCTGCATTGGCTTCATAAAGGCGGCACTCGGCTTCCGCTTCGAGGCGGTCTTCTTCTTGGGTTTTGCGGCGCGCTTCTTAGCTGGCATGC
Organism: Candidatus Eiseniibacteriota bacterium; assembly: GCA_046716305.1. Lineage (GTDB taxonomy): Bacteria > Eisenbacteria > RBG-16-71-46 > SZUA-252 > SZUA-252 > DASQJL01. The sequence goes on along the minus strand of JBKJXM010000248.1, from coordinate 3,372 downwards.
ACCTCTCCTTTCGTGAACGTCGTTGCCGATCAATCGTCGGCGCCGAGGGAGAGTACTAGCACGAGACGGGGGAAGGGGCAAGCGCACACGAAAAAATGAGGGCGGCGCGGGGGCAAAAAAAATGGAGCGGAAGACGGGATTTGAACCCGCGACAACCACCTTGGCAAGGTGGGGCTCTACCGGGCTGAGCTACTTCCGCTCTATCGTTCGGTTGTCGGTACGGCGGGAGGGATTCTAAACCCCCCCTTTTCCCCTCGTCAAGGGAGGCTCGGACGAAGGACGCCCCGACGCGCCGCCCTCCGCCTCCAGCGTGTCCAGCCAGCGGTTGAATCCCGAGCCCATGCGGCGGGTGGCATTCACCTGGCGGTAGAGGCGGATGTAGTTCCGCGCGGACGCCTCCCAGGAGAAGTCGCGCGCCATGCCGTTCCGCCGGGCCCGCGCCAGCGCGACGGGGTCGGCGAAGAGGGCCACGGCCTTCTCCGCGGCGCCCACGAGGGCGTCCGGCGCGTAGTCGGAGAAGACGATGCCGGTCCCCTCCGCGGCGCCCGCCGTCAGGGGGATCACGGTATCGGCCAGTCCTCCCGTCGCGCGGACCACCGGCACGGTCCCGTAGCGCATGCTCATCATCTGGTTCAGTCCGCACGGCTCGTAGCGCGATGGCATGAGAAAGAAATCGGCGCCGGCCTCGATCCGGTGCGCCAGGGGCTCGTCGTATCCCCGGCGATGGGCCAGGCGGTCGGGGTGCTTCCGCGCCGCCGACTCCAAGAAGGACTCGATCTCGCTTTCCCCGCTCCCCAGGATCACCCACCGGAGTGGCAGCGCGAAGAGCCGGTCGGCGGCGAAGCGGATCAGGTCGAATCCCTTCTGGGCCACCAGCCGGGAGATCATCCCGACGACCGCGTGCCGCGGCTCCGCCGGAAGGCCCATCTCCTGGATCACCCCGGCCGTGCAGAGCTCCTTCCCCTCGAGATTCTGCGCGTCGTAGCGGGCCGGGATGAGGCGGTCGGTCCGGGGGTTCCACACCTTGGTGTCGATGCCGTTCAGGATTCCCACCAGATCGGTCCGGCGCGCGTTCAGGACGCCCTGGAGCCCGAACCCGAACTCCTCCCCCGACTGGATCTCCTCGGCGTAGCGCTCGCTCACGGTCACGAGCGAGTCGGCGAAGTGGATCCCCGCCTTCAGGAAGTTCATCTTTCCCCAGAATTCGAACGGAGAGAGCGGGTAGAGATACTCATCGGGGAAACCGGCGAGGGCCATCGTCTCCGGCGGGTAGACGCCCTGGTAGCCCAGGTTGTGGATCGCGAGAAGGGTCGCGGTCATCTGGAAGAACGGATCCTCGGCGTAGACTGTCTTGAGGTAAACCGGCGCCAGCGCCGTCTGGTGATCGTTCGCGTGGATCACGTCGGGGGCGTACGCCACCGCGCGGAGTGCCTCGAGGGACGCGCGCGTGAAGAAGACCGAGCGCGCCGCGTTGTCGGCGAACGGGACCCCGGTCGCAGGGTCGGCGTAGACGCCGCTCCGCCCGAAGTAGGTCTCGTTCGCGATGAAGAAGTGGTGGAGGTGCGCCGGCATCCCGGCGTGGCGGAGCCGGTAGATCAGCGCGGTCTCGTCCTTCCCCCCCACCGGCACTTCGACCTGTCCCACCAATTCGAGCGAGGCGTCCTCGGGGATCGAGAGGTCGCCGTAGCGCGGCAGCACGACGGCGACCGAACAGCCCATGTCGGCGACGGCGCGGCTCAGGGCCCCCGTCACGTCCGCCAGCCCGCCGACTTTCGCGAAGGGAACGCACTCGGCGCTGAGCATCGCGACGCGGAAGCGCTGGGCCATGGGGATTCGGCCTACGCCGCGGGAGGTTCCACGCGCTCGAGCTCTCGGAGGCGGCGCGCCGCCTCCTCGGGAGGCGTGGGGTTGATGTAGGCGCCGGTGCCCCACTCGAAGCCCGACGCCAGGGACAGCTTCGGGATGAGCTCGAGGTGCCAGTGGTACCAGGGGAGCTCCAGCTCCCGGCAGGGAGCCGAATGGATCAGGAGGTTGTAGCAGGGCCGGTCCAGCGCGCGGCTCATCCGGCCGAGTGTCTCTTGGAGAATGCGCGCGAGCGGCCGGATCTCGTCCTGCCCCACGCCCTCGAAGGAAGCGGCGTGGCGCCGCGGCAGGCTCCAGGTCTCGTACGCGAAGCGCGGCGCGTAGGGCGCGAGGGCCACGTAGCCGTCCTCCACCGCCACCAGGCGGCGCTCCTCCCGGAGCTCGTGCTCCACGATCTCACAGAAGGCGCAGCGCCCGCTCGCCTCGAAGCGCGCTCGGGCCCCCGCGAGCTCCTCCGCCGCGGCGCTCGGGATGACGGGAACCGACAGGATCTGCGTGTGGCTGTGCTCCTGCGAGGCGCCGGCCCAGGCGCCGTAGTTCTTGAAGACCAGCGCATAGCGCGTGTGCGGATCCTTGCAGAGCGCGCGAACGCGGTCGCGGGCCACGGCGAGAACCTCCGCGATCCGCTCCACCGGGAGCTCCGACAGCTCCCTGTCGTGCTCCGGCGACTCGACGATCACCTCGTGGTCGCCGACCCCGTCCATCCGCTCGTAGATCTCCTCCCGGACCTCCTCGGCGCGGCCTCCCGGCGTGAGCGCGGCGAACTTGTTCGGGATCACGCGCGTCGTCCAGCCGGGGCCGTTCGGAGACGTCCCCACCGCGCGCACGGCCAGGATCTCGGGCGGGGTCATGCGCTCGTTCCCCGGACAGAAGGGGCACGGCTCGCGGCTCGGCTCGGGCGCGGACTGCTTCGCCCGGGCGGGGCGGCGCCCCCGCTCGGGCGCGAGGATGACCCATCGCCCCGCGATGGGATCGCGGCGAAGCTCGGGCTCGTCGGAGGCGGGAGGGGTGTCGGATCGGGCGGGCATCCGGGCGAGTCTACCGGAACGGACGGACACGGGGGCCGCCCTACCACCGGGGACCGATCCGGATGCGGAACGCGCCCGCGTAGCCGGCGCGCACCGCCCGGTCGCGGAGCGCCTGCGCCTCTTCCTCGGTCGCAAAGCGCCCCACCCGCACCTTGTGGAGCGGCGGCTCGGGAGTGACGAAGGCCTCGCTCCGGAGGGCGGCCGCGGCGCGCCGGGCCACGCTCTCGGCCTCCTTCCGGTCCTCGGATGCGAATATCTGCACGCTCCAGAGCGCTTCCGAGGGCGCCGGAGCGCGCGTTTCGCCCCCGTCCGGGGTGCCGCCCCCTTTTCGTGTCTCCGTGCTCTCTGGGGGCGTCTCCTGGGGCGGGACCGGGTCGCCGGAGCCGGGAGGCGCCGGGGCGCCGGATCCCGGCACCGGGTCGGGAATCGTCGCCAACTCCTCGGGAGTGATCTCCTCGGTTAGATCCAGCCGCGCGGGGGC
>JBKJXM010000247.1:0-4908 GCA_046716305.1 Candidatus Eiseniibacteriota bacterium | reverse complement strand
AGCCATGGGCGCCATGCCGCGCATGGAAGGGCGCGGCTCGGTGAAGGAAGCAGGTCCGGGAGTCTACGAGGCCGCGTACGGTCTCGCGATGCAGGGCGAGTGGGACGTGGATCTCGCGATCCGAGGCCCGGACGGGGCTGAAGCGGTGGCGACCTACCGGCTCAGCACGAGCACGTCCGAACTTACGTTCGTTGCCGGAACGCCTCCGCCCGGAGCCTCCGGAATGGGAGTGCCGGCGGGCACGCCCGACACGGCAGCCCCGACGGGCTCCGAAGTCCAGGGGCTGGGCGCCGTGCTCCTCGATCCGGGTCGCCGCCAGGCAATCGGGGTCCGGACCGCGATCGTAGCGCCGCGACCCATCCGGGTGTCGATACGCGCCGCGGGAAAGGTGGCGTACGACGAGACGCGCCGGGCCGAGGTCTCGCTCAAGTTCTCGGGCTGGGTACGCGACATCCGGGTCGACTACACGGGGCGCGTCGTTCGGCGCGGCGAGCCCCTCTTCACCGCCTACAGTCCCGAGCTTCTCACGGCCCAGCAAGAGTACCTCGGGGCGCTCCGGGCCGCGAATCCGGCCGGCAGCGGCTCCGCGGATGCGGTTTCGAGCAATCCGGACCTGGCTGCGGCCGCGCGGCAGCGGCTGCTCTTGTGGGACATCACGCCGGCGCAGATCGACGCGATCGCCAGGTCGGGCAGGCCGCTGGAAGCGGTTCCCATCGCGGCTCCGGTGAGCGGCGTCGTGGTCGAGAAGAGCGTGGTGCGCGGCAGCTCCTTCATGGCCGGGCAGCCGCTCTACAAGATTGCCCCGATCGATCCCGTATGGGTCATCGCGAGCGTGTATCAACACGAGCTGGCGCTCGTCCGGCCCGGCATGAGCGCGATCGTCGAAGCTCCGTTCCTTCCGGAGCGCGCGCGCGCCGGCCGTGTCGCGTACGTCAACCCGTACCTGGACGAAGCGACCCGCACGGGCGAGGTGCGGCTCACCGTCCCGAATCCCCGAGGCGATCTGAAACCCGGCATGTTCGTCGAGGTGGTGCTCGAGCGCGACCTCGGCACACGGCTCGCCGTGCCGGTGAGCGCCGTTCTCTACGAAGGCGACCGCCGCGTGGTCTTCGTGGACGCCGGAGGGGGGCGCCTCGTTCCGCGCGAGGTGTCGCTCGGACCGAAAGCGGGCGACGTCTTCGTCGTGGAGCGCGGTCTCAAGGCCGGCGACGTCGTCGTCACGTCCGGAAACTTCCTGATCGCGGCCGAGAGCAAGCTCCGGGCCGCGACGCGGCGATGAGCGCCCGGCCATGATCGCCCGACTGATCGCCGCAAGCGCGCGGAACCGGATCCTCACGGTCGTCCTCGTTCTCCTCGCCACCGTGTTCGGCCTCCGCGCGATGCGTGAGACGCCGCTCGACGCGATCCCCGATCTCTCCGACACGCAGGTCATCGTCGCGACCGAATGGACGGGACGGAGTCCCGACCTCGTCGAGGACCAGGTGACCTATCCGATCGTCACCGCGCTCCGCTCCGCGCCGGGCGTGCAGTACGTGCGGGGGCTGAGCATGATGGGGGACTCGTTCGTCTACGTGGTCTTCAAGGACGGAGTCGACGTCTACTGGGCGCGGAGCCGAGTCTTGGAGTATCTGGCGGGGCTCCAAGGGCGTCTCCCCGATGGGGCGACCCCGCGGCTCGGGCCGGACGCGACGGGCGTGGGATGGATCTTCGAGTATGCGCTGGTCGACACGACCGGAAAGAACGACCTCTCGCAGCTCCGGTCGTTCCAGGACTGGTACCTCCGATATTGGCTCCAGAGCGTCGACGGCGTGGCGGAGGTCGCGTCGGTGGGCGGGTTCGTGCGCCAGTACCAGGTCGATCTCGACCCGAGGCGGCTCGAATCCTACGGCGTGTCGATCGGCGACGTGGCGAGCGCGATCCGCCGTTCCAACAACGACGTGGGCGGGAACGTGGTCGAGATCGCCGAGCACGAGCACTTCGTGCGCGGACGCGGGTACGTCCGCTCCACGGCGGACCTGGAGCAGGTTGTGGCCAAGGTGGGGGCGGGCGGCGTTCCCGTCACCGTCGGACAGCTTGGAAGCGTCCATTTCGGGCCGGAGCCGCGGCGTGGCATCGCCGAGCTGAACGGTCAGGGCGAGGTGGTCGGCGGGATCGTGATCATGCGACAGGGGCAGAACGCGCTCCGTGTGATCGAGGGGGTGAAGCGACGCCTAGAAGAGGTGGGCGGCTCGTTCCCGCCCGGCATGCGGCTCGTCGTCACCTACGACCGCTCGGAGCTGATCCACCGCGCGGTGCGCACCCTGTGGCACGAGCTGCTCCAAGAGATGCTCATCGTGAGCCTCGTGATCGTCTTCTTCCTGTTCCACTTCCGGAGCGCGCTCGTCGCGATCCTCACGCTGCCGATCGCGGTGATTCTCTCCTTTCTCCCGATGCACGGCCAGGGGTTGACGGCCAACATCATGTCGCTCGGCGGCATCGCGGTCGCGATCGGAGCCATGGTGGACGCCTCGATCATCATGGTCGAGAACGTGCACAAGAAGCTCGAGGCCTGGGAGGCGGGCGGGCGTCAAGAGCCTCGAAACGACGTCGTGGTGCACGCGCTCCAGGAAGTGGGGCGGCCGGTCTTCTTTGCGCTCATGGTGATCACCGTCTCCTTCCTCCCGATCTTCACGCTGGAGGGAACGGAGGGCCGGCTTTTCAAGCCGCTGGCCTTTACCAAGACGTACTCCATGTTCTTCGCGGCCCTCCTCGCGGTGACCCTGACGCCGGCGCTCGCCGCGTGGTTCATCCGAGGGCGCATACGGCCCGAGCACGATCACCCTGTTTCGCGGCGCCTCGTGCACGCCTACGCGCCCGTGGTCCGCTTCTCGATCCGCCATCGGCGCTGGGTGGTGCTCGGGGCCCTTCTTCTCGTCCTCTCGACCATCCCGATTTACTTGTCGCTGGGGAGCGAGTTCATGCCTCCCTTGAACGAGGGGACGATTCTCCACATGCCGACCGCGCCGCCAGGGATGTCCGAGGCCGAAGCGGGCCGCGTCCTCCAGGAAATGGACCGCGAACTCGCCCAGATCCCCGAGGTGAAGACCGTCTTCGGAAAGATCGGCCGTGCGCGCACCGCGACCGACCCCGCGCCGCTCTCCATGGTGGAAACGGTGATCGCGCTCAAGCCGGAGTCGGAGTGGCGGCCCGGAATGACGTGGGAGCGCCTCATCGCCGAGATGGACACCCGCGTCCGCGTTCCCGGGATGCCCAACATCTGGTGGATGCCGATCCAGACGAGGAACGAGATGCTGGCCACCGGCGTGCGGAGCGCGGTGGGCGTGAAGGTGTTCGGTCCCGACCTGGCCGCCATCGAGCGGATCGGGATCCAGATCGAGGAGGCTCTGCGGAAGGTCCCGGGAACGCGCAGCGTTTTCGCCGAGCGCGTGACGGGCGGGTACTTCCTGGATTTCGACATCGATCGCGAAGCGGTCGCGCGCTACGGCCTCACGATCGCGGACGTGCAGGACGTGATCGAGACGGCGGTCGGCGGGATGCCCGTGTCCCAGACCGTCGAGGGGAGGGAGCGCTATGCGATCAACGTGCGTTACGCGCGTGGATTCCGCGATGACCCGACCGCGCTCGGAAGGATCCTCATTCCCTCGCCGGCCGGCGGGCAGGTCCCGCTCGCGCAGCTCGCGCGGATGCACTTCCGCACGGGTCCGTCCATGCTCCAGGAAGAAGATGGCCAGCTCTTCGGCCTCGTCTCCGTCGACGTGTCGGGACGGCCACTCGCGGACTACGTGCGCGACGCGAAGCGGGAGGTCGCGCGCCATGTGACCCTCCCGCCGACGTACCGCCTCGACTGGTCCGGGCAGTTCAAGTACTACGAGCGGGCCGCGGCGCGTCTCTCGCTGGTCGTTCCACTCACCCTTCTTCTCGTCTTCGGGCTTCTCTACTTCAACACGCGCTCGGTGGCCGAGTCCTCGCTCGTGATGATGGCCGTACCGTTCTCGCTCGTGGGGGCCGTGTGGATCCTCTGGATCCTGGGCTATCACCTGAGCGTCGCCGTCTGGGTCGGGATGATCGCCCTGGCCGGGCTCGACGCGGAGACGGGAGTCGTGATGCTGCTTTATCTGAAGCTGGCGCATCAGGAGCGCGCGGCGCGGGGGGCGCTCCGGGACCGCGAGGATCTGACCGAGGCGGTGGTGGAGGGCGCGGCCCACCGCATCCGGCCGAAGATGATGACCGTCTGCGCCATTCTGTTCGGCCTCCTGCCCATTCTGTTCGGCGAGGGAAGCGGGGCCGACGTCATGAAGCGAATCGCGGCTCCCATGGTGGGGGGCGTGATCACGTCGTTCGTGTTGGAGCTGATCGTCTACCCGGCGGTCTACGCGTGGTGGAAGGGGCGGCACCTGCCGGAGCGCGTGGGGCGTCAAGCAACATAGATCACTTTTATGAAACGAAAGGGGATTCGATGAAAAACTTGAGGAAGATGCTCGGATACTCGATGGTCTTGGCCGTCATTGCGCTCGCTGCCGTGAGCTGCCAGTCCGCCGGAACGAAGGGTGCCCAGGCCCGGGAGATCCCGATTCAGGTCACCGACAAGGGGTTCGAACCGGCCGAAACGAAAGTAGCAAAAGGCGAGAACGTGACGCTCGTGTTCACGCGGCAAACAGACCAGACATGCGCGCGCGACGTCGTCGTGAAGGACCGCGGTACAACGGTTGCCCTGCCCCTGAACCAGCCGGTTCGCGTCGGGCTCGGCAGAGTGGAGAACAAGGTCTCCTTCGCGTGTGGAATGGACATGCTGACCGGGGAGATTGTGGCGGAGTAAACGGGAGTGATCAGGGGGACCCCCGGGATGGCCTCGTGTTCGACGTGGGCTATCCGACATCGGGAATGGTCTTCGCCCACATGGAGCTGCGC